>JACPDV010000144.1 GCA_016183835.1 Armatimonadota bacterium | reverse complement strand
GCGCCGGGCCGAGCGGGTCAAGGCGCACCTGTTGAGCTGCCCCGGCTGCCGGCGTTACGCGCAGAGCCTCCACGCCGCGCTGCAGACACCGGCGCCGCCCCTGCCGCCGCCGCCGGCCCGGCGCCCACAGCTCACCTTCGGCCACGTCTTCGGTCTCACGCTCGCCGGCGTGCTGCTCCTCCTGGCCAACACTGCGGTGCTCGACCTGGTGGCCAACTACCGGACGGCGCCCGTGGCCGCCCAGCGGAGCATCGCGGCGCCCGCCACCGAGACCGTGCCGGCCGCGCCGGTGACCGTGCAGCCGGCCGCCGAGCCGCCGGCCGCGGATCTGCCCGCCGCGCAGCCCGCCGCGCCCGCGACGGGCACGCCCGCCAGCCTGCCCGCCGGCCGGAGACTGTGATGCCGCTCGACCTCAAGCTCAACCAGCGCGTCACGCTCGAGATCCCCGACGCCGATCCGCCGGTGCGCTACACCAGCCGGATCGAGGCCGTGGAGAGCGACGCCCTCCTGCTCGCCGCGCCCACGGTCCGGCTCAATCCCGTGCCCATCCAGCCGGGGGTGTCGCTGCGGGTCACGCTGTTCCACAACGGCGGCGCCCACGCCTTCACCACCCAGGTCCGCGACCGCGACCTGGTGCCCATGCCCGTGCTGCGGGTGGAATTGCCCGAGCGCCTCGAAGCGCTCCAGCGGCGGCAGTACTTCCGCCAGCCGGCCAGCGTGCGCACCCTCTGCCGCGCCAGCGACACCGTGCAGGCCCTGGTGGAGGGGTTGACCCGCAACCTGGGCGGCGGCGGGATCTGCCTGCGGACCCGCGACATCGAGTCCGCCAGCAACCTGCTCGCCCAGACCGCCAACCGCGAGCCGGTGTGGGTGGAGGTGGTCCTCCCCGACCGCCCCATCGCCGCCCTGGCCGTCCTGGCCTGGTCCCGCTCCGACCTCGAGGAAGGCTACATCGACCTCGGGCTCGACTTCGTCGACCTGTCCGACAGCGAACGCGAACGCCTGATTCGCTTCCTCTTCGTGCTCCAGCGCGAAGCCCTGCGAAAGGGGAGCTGAAATGCCCACCGCTCCGTCCGCCACCCTCCCGATCAGCCTGGAAGGGCTCTGGGACGCCTACCTCACCTACGGCGACCTGAACTCGAAGAGCTCCCTGGTGGAGAACTACCTGCCGTTGGTGAAGCGGGCCGTGGCACGCGTGCGCCCCTTCCTCCCCGATTTTGTGCAGGAGGACGACCTGGTCGGTTACGGGTTCGTGGGGCTGCTCGAGGCCATCGACCGCTTCGAGCCCAGCAAGGGCGCGCCCTTCGAGGCCTACGCCGTGAAGCGCATCCAGGGCTCCATCCTCGACGGCCTGCGGGCCATGAGCTGGCTCCCGCGCAACCTGCACCGGCAGGCCAAGCAGGTGGAGCTGACCATCGACGACCTCCGCGTCCGGCTCGGCCGGCAGCCTACCGAGGACGAGGTGGCCGACGGCCTGGGCATCTCGGTGGCCGACTACCACAACCTGCTCCACGACGTGGGCCCGGTGACCCTGATGCCGTTCGACGAGATCACCGAACACGGCGGCGTGGACAACGGCGCCCACCCGGGCCGCCGGCTCGAGCGCGAGGAGCTGCTGCGCAGCGTGGCCGCCGCCGTGTCCGAGCTGCCCGAGCGGGAGAAGCTGGTCGTCACGCTCTACTTCGAGCGCGACCTGACGCTCAAGGAGATCGCCCAGGTGCTGGACGTGTCCGAAGGGCGCGCCTGCCAGCTCAAGACCCAGGCGCTCCTCCGGCTGCGGGCCGCGCTGCAGACCGAGGGCTTCACCTCGGCCACGGAGTCGTTGGAATGACACTCGATCCCAACCTCTGCCTGCCGCTCCTGCTGGGTCTGAGCGCGGTGCAGCTCGTGCTCCTCGGCGGGCTCTGGCTGACGGTCCGCCGGCGTCTCTCGCAGGCCGCCGGGCGCCAGGCCGCGCGCGAGCTGGTGGGCGAGCTGAGCCCCGCCATCGACCGGCTCGCCGCCGAGCTGGCCGAGGAGCAGCGGCGCCTGGCCGCCCTCTCCGAGCGGCTCGAGAGCGCCCTGGCCGGCGCCGAAGCCACCGCCCCGGTGCGCTCCGGCGCCGCCGCCCGCGACGAGGCTCGCCGGCTGCTCGAAGCCGGCCGCGACCTGGTCGAGGTGTGCCACACCACGGGCCTGCCCGACGGCGAAGTGCGGCTCCTGGCGAACCTGGCCCGCGTTCGCGGGCACGAGAGCTAAAGCGTGGCCCGCCGCTGCCGATGGGTAGTTGAGGAAGGCCCGGAGCCGGTGCTGCCGAGCCACCAAGGAGGTCGAGCGTGACGCGCGGGATGTACGCCGCAGCCAGTGGCATGATCAACGGGATGGAGCGCAACGAGGTGTTGACCAACAACCTCAGCAACGCCAACACGCCCGGGTTCAAGCAAGACCGCCTCGGCTACGGCTCGTTCATGCAGGTGCTGCTGCGCGGGATCCCCGATGACACCGGCGCCGACGCCCGGCTGATGCAGGGGGCCACGCTGCTGCCGTCCGAAGTGGACGACATGCCGGGCACCTTGGCCGACACCGGCAACGACCTCGACCTGGCCCTGGAGGGCAACCAGTGGTTCGTGGTGCAGGCGCCCGACGGGCAGCGCCTGACCAAGAACGGCCACTTCGCCCGCCTCGCCGACGGCACGCTGGTGACCAGCGAAGGCTACCCGGTGCTGGGCGAGCAGGGCCCGCTGCAGCTCCCCTCCGGCGCCCCGGTAAGCGTCAGGGAGAACGGCGAGGTCGCCTCCGGCGGCACCGTGATCGGCCGGCTCCTGACTGCCACAGTCGGCGACTCGCGCGCCCTCACCAAGGAGGGCGAGAACCTGTTTGCCGGCGGCAACGCCGTCATCGTCCCGGCCGCCGGTGTGCGGCAGGGCATGCTCGAACAGAGCAACACGGACGCCATGCGAACCATGGTGGAGATGCTGTCGACGATGCGCGGGTTCGAGATCAACCAGCGCGTCATCCAGACCCAGGACCAGACCCTGCAGCAGACGATCGAGGTAGCGCGACACTGACAACCTGGATAGAGACGGGCGGGTAACGGCTGGACTACGTGTAGAAGCCCCGGTCGCCGAATGACAGAAGCGACCTCCCCCACCCCGTCCTCCTCCAGCTTCGCGCGAGGAGAGACAAGATGCTCCGAGCTTTGTGGACCGCCGCGTCCGGCATGACTGCTCAGCAGCTCAATGTGGACGTGATCGCCAACAACCTGGCCAACGTCAACACCGCCGGGTTCAAGCGCAGCCGCGTGGACTTCCAGGACGTGCTGTACCAGACCGCCCGCGTGCCGGGCAGCGCCTCGGCGCGGGGGAGCCAGCTCCCCACCGGCATCCAGGTCGGTCTCGGCACGCGCCCGGGCGCCGTGTACAAGCTGTTCAGCCAGGGCACCTTCCAGGCCACGGGCAACAACCTGGACGTGGCCATCGAGGGCGACGGGTTCATCCAGGTGGTGCTCCCCGACGGCAGCACCGCCTACACCCGCGACGGCGGGCTGAAGCTCGACACCCAGGGCCGGATCGTGACCTCCGACGGCAACGCCATCGAGCCGGAGATCACCGTCCCACCCGAGGCCACGGAGGTCTCCATCGGCGCTGACGGCCGCGTCGGGGTGACGCTCCCCGGACAGATCCAGCCGCAGAACGTGGGGCAGATCCAGCTCGCCTCGTTCGTCAACCCGGCGGGGCTGTCGAGCATCGGGCGCAACCTCTTCCAGGCCACCGCCTCCTCGGGCGACCCGCAGACCGGGGCGCCGGGCGAGCGCAACCTGGGCCGCCTGGTCCAGGGCTACGTCGAGCAGAGCAACGTCGACGTGGTGCAGGAGATGGTGCAGATGATCGTCGCCATGCGGGCCTACGAGGTCAACTCGAAGGCCATCCAGACCAGCGACGAGATGCTCCAGGTGGCCAACAACGTGCGGCGCTGAGCGCCGCTAGCGGAGACCTCCGATGAAGGGTCTGACGCTGCTCCTCGCCGCCGCCCTCGCCGCGCCCCTGGCCGCCGCGGAGGAGCTGCCCGCTCCCCCCGTGGTCGAGCCCGGACCGCTGGTGCTGGTCCTCACCCCCACGGCCGTGGTCGACGGCGACCAGATCACCCTCGCCGACGTGGCCAAGCTCCCCGAACAGAGCCCCTACGCCGGCGTGGACCTGGCGCCGTCGCCGCTGCCGGGGCACACCCGCACGCTCACCCGCGAGCAGATCGGCCTGCGCCTCGAGCGGGCCGGCTACACCGCGGCCGAGCTGGCCATCACCGGCGTCGACAGCGTGGTCGTGCGGCGCGACGCACGGCGCATCAGCCGGGCCGACATCGTCGCCGCCCTGGCTGCACTGCTCCCCGTCGCGGTCACCATCGACCGGCTCCCGCCGCGGCGCTCGCTGCCGCTGGGCCCGCTCAGCTACCGCCTCCGCGGCACCCTGATCGAGCCGCTCCCCGAGCGCTTCACCGTCGGGCTCGACGTGCTCGTGGGCGGCACCGTGGCGGACCAGATCAACATCCCTGTGGCGCGCGCGCTCCCGCCGGCCCCGATCCCGGCCTCGGCTCCCTCGCCGGCCATCCCGGTCGCCACGCCCACCGCCGACGTCACCCCGCCCGCTCCGGCGCCGCCGGCCGCGGCCGCCGCGGCCCCCGCCCGGCCCGCCGACCCGCCCAAGCCCGCCTGGCAGGTGAAGTACGGCGACCACCTGACCGTGGTCGCCACCGCCGGGTGCGTGCGAGTGACGCTGCAGGGCGAAGCCCGGCAGGCCGGCAAGTGCGGCGACCTGGTCTCCATCCAGGTGACCATCGGCAAGGAGAGGCGGACCATCTCCGCCCGGCTGACCGCGCCCGACCGCGCCGTCCTGGAGTTCTGACGATGAAGACCTTCTCGCTCGCCCTGGCCCTGGCTCTGGCGCTGCCCGCCCTCGCGCAGGTCGAGGCGCCGGCCCCGGCCACCGCGCCGCGCTACGAGGCCGCCGCCGAGGGCGCCCCGGCGCTCAAGCCGCCGCTCCTCAGCCAGACCGGCAGCGTGATGGCCGCCAGGCCGCTGGCCGCGCCGCCCACCGCGCCGGCAGCGACCCCGGCGGCCGGCAGCGCGCAGGTGCACACCCGCGCGCCGGTGGCCAACCTGCGCTACGCCGCGCCCACGGCGCCGGCGCCGCAGGTGGGCTACGCCCCGCAGGCCGGCCAGCCGCTCCCCACCTACCCCGGGTTCCCGGCCAGCGCCGCCGGCATGCCCAGTTACCCCGCCCACGCCGCCGGCGCCGGCTCGCTCGCCAGCCTCTTCACCGACCTGAAGGCCTGCCAGCCGGGCGACGTGTTGACCATCATCATCACCCAGCAGGCGGTGGCCGCGGCCAACGCCGACAAGAAGAGCGACAAGGACTTGAGCATCAGCATGGACGGCGGCACCGGCCTCCTTTCGCTCCTGCCCGCCTTCAGCGTCGGCCAGACTGGCAGCAGCCAAGGCAAGACCGACGACAAGGGCTCGTTCTCCGTCTCCACCACCTTCACCGCCGTGGTCACGGCGATCACGCCCAACGGCAACCTGCTGGTCGAAGGTGAGCAGGAGGTCAACATGGACGGCCGTCCGCAGTGGGTCAAGCTCCGCGGCGAGGTGCGGCCCTACGACGTCTCGGCCAACAACACCATCGAGTCGACCAAGGTGGCCAACGTGCACATCGAATTCGTCGGCACCCGCTCCCGCCTGAAGCGGAAGGGCCTGTTCGACATCATTGCCGGCGCCATCGAGAGCGTCTTCGGGATCTTCCACTAGGAGCCTGCCATGCAGCGCATCACGCTCGTGTTGAGTCTCCTGCTCCTCGGCGCGGCCACGGCGGCCGAGCTGGAGGTGCCCATCCGCGACCTGGCCCGGTTCGATACCGGCCCGGCCAACCACGTCTTCGGCTACGGCCTGGTCGTGGGGCTGGAAGGCACCGGCGACAGCCAGCAGGCCAAGTTCGCCTCGCAGTCGGTGAAGAACATGCTCCGCAGAATGGGTGTGGAGCTGGGGCCCGAGACCTTGCAGGTGCGGAACGTGGCGGCGGTGATGGTCACCGCCAGCCTGCACCCCTTCTCCCGTGCCGGCGACAACGTGGACGTGCAGTGCTCGGCGCTCGGCGACTCGCGCAGCCTGGCCGGCGGGATCCTCGTGCAGACCCCCCTGCAGGACGCGGCGGGCCAGATCCGCTGCGTGGCGCAGGGCTCGGTGAGCATCGGCGGGTTCAACGTCCAGGGCGGCGCCAGCTCGGTGCAGAAGAACCACAGCACCGTCGGCCGGATCCCCAACGGCGGGGTGCTGACCAACAACGTGGAAGGCGTCACCGCGCCGGGCGGGATCATCTCGCTGCAGCTCATGGCGCCCGACTACTCCACGGCCATCCGCATCGCCGACGGCATCCGCGAGGCGTTCGGGCTGGCGCAGGTGCAGGTCATGGACCCGGGCCGGGTGACCTGCCGCGTGCCGCAGGAGTACCTCGGCCGCGAGCCGCTCTTCATGGCCCAGCTCGAGCAGCTCCGCGTCAAGCCGGACGTGCGCGCCCGGGTGGT
Source organism: Armatimonadota bacterium (assembly GCA_016183835.1). Taxonomy (GTDB): domain Bacteria; phylum Armatimonadota; class UBA10988; order UBA10988; family UBA10988; genus JACPDV01. Next base: position 1,134 of record JACPDV010000144.1, on the reverse strand, counting down.
GATCAACGAGCGCACCGGCACCGTGGTGGTCGGCGGCAACGTCCGCCTGATGCCCGTGGCCATCGCCCACGGCGGGCTGCGGATCGAGATCAACACCACCCCGCTGGTGTCGCAGCCGGAGCCCTTCACCCGCACCGAGGGCGCGCAGACGGTGGTCACCTCGGAGACCAGCGTCAGCGCCGTGGAAGAGAACCGGCAGCTCGCCGTCCTGGACGCGGGCGACAGCCTGCAGGACCTGGTCAAGGTGCTCAACGCGCTGGAAGTGACGCCGCGCGACCTGATCGCCATCATGCAGGCGCTCAAAGAGCAGGGCGCGCTGCTCGCCGACCTCGAGATCATGTGAGGTGCCCCGATGCAAGCTGTCCCCGCGGCCACCGGCATCACACAGGGCGCGAACGGCGCGCAAGGCGGGCTGACGCAGGTGGCCGGCCGCACGAAGAAGCTGTGGGAGGAGTGCTGCCGGTTCGAGGCGCAGGTGCGGCAGATGTTCGACGAGCGGCTGACCGAGTCGCTGAGTCGGAGCGGCGCCGGCGGGCTGGCGCGGAAGCTGTACGACGGTTTCGTGTCGCACGGGGCCCAGACAGCCGGCCGACTCGAGGCGAGCGCCTAAAGAATGCTTGGTCGAAGACCGATAATGTCAACAGACGGATCAGGTCAAGGAGCGGTCCCCCTGGACCGTCAGGAGGCTGAGGCGATGCGGATCCCGCCAGAGACAATCCGAAGCCTGGTGGGCTTGCACACCCAGCGTGTGGCGAGAACCCAGGCGGTAGGGCTGAGCAGCGGAGCGGCCAACGTGTCGCGGGCCCTCAGCTCGGACACCGTCAGCCTCTCCGATGAGGCCGAGTTGCTCAACACCCTCAAGGCAGGCGTCAAGGCCATGCCGGAGGTGGATCAGGCCCGGGTGACCTCCACCCGCCAGGAGCTGGCGAGTGGAACGTTCGTGGTCAATCCCGAACGGGTCGCCGAGGGGCTGGTCCTGGAGCTGAATCACTGGCTCCTCCTGGGCAACAGTCTGTTCTCCAGCCAGCCGGCCTATCAGTGACGAAAGTCAACGCACTAGGTTCCGCCTACACCCCGGCTCGTGCCGGGCTTGTTCCGGTTGCTCTCCGGCAAGCTGGCCAGCGCGTACCCGCG
>JACPDV010000143.1 GCA_016183835.1 Armatimonadota bacterium | reverse complement strand
GGTCAACCCGAACACGGGCGCGTACCTGCAGCAGGCCACGCCGGGCACCAACCCGTCCGTGGTGGTGGAGTGGGGCGACCGCGACTTCTCCCCGCCGCGCAACTTCATCGGCGGCTACATCGTCTACCGCGCGCAGTCGCAGAACTTCGCGGCGGTGGTCTCGGAGGCCATCGGCGCGGTGCCCGGCTCGGGGCAGCGCAACTTCAGCGACGATCCCAACTGGGCCGAGATCAACACCACCATCCCGGTGCGGTTCACGCAGCAGGAAGGCACCGAGACCATCGACGTGCGCGAGGACATCGACGTCACCATCGTGCACCAGTCGGTGCAGCCGGGTCAGACCTACTTCTATAAGGTGCGGCGCCTCGGGCCGGCCAGCGTGATCATCCCGCCGACTCTGATCGACACCTCGGGCACCAACTCCGGCGGCGGCGGCGGCGGTGGGTTCGGCGGCGGCGGCGGCGGGTTCGGCGGTGGCGGTGGCGGCGGCTTCGGCTTCCGCAGCCGGCAGGCGGGCCTGCCGAAGCTGAAACGCGGCGAGATGCTGCTGCAGACCGGCGGCAACATCATCGTCCGGCGCCATCCGCGGGTGATCATCGGCCGGCACCGGCAGGTCTCCACCATCCCGCCCGGGCCGCAGTACGACCCGACGCTGGATCCGACGGTGGACAACGAGATCGACACCAGCGAGGACATCGCGCTGTCCAACGCCAGCGGGGCGGTGGGGCCGGTGACCTACATCGTGCCGCCCGATCCGCGGGCGCCGAGCGACAACAACCAGGCCCAGCGGGTGGACGACATTGCGTTCCAGTGGCAGGGCCAGTTCGGCGCCACGGACTACGTGATCCAGATCAGCCGGAACGTCAACTTCACGCCGCTGGTCTTCGAGAGCAGTCCGATCTCGAACACCTCCGCGGCGTTGATGAACTTCCGCTACAACAACACGGTCTCGGGGTTCGTGGAGCTGAGCCCCAACACCACCTACTTCTGGCGGGTGGGTGCGCGCAGCACGCAGGGCAACCAGGCAGCACCGCGGCCGTTCGGCTACGTCTTCAGCCGCGTGTCCACGTTCAGCACCGCCGATCAGCCGCCGGTGGCGCCATGAGGTCCGTCTCGCCGCGGAGGTCGCGACGGTGGGAGGAGCCGGAAGCATGCGCAGATGTGCGATCCTGACAGCAGTCGTCAGTCTCGGCTGCCTCGTGTGCGGCCGGCCTGTCCACGCCCAGACGGAGGTTGAGTGGACGGTCCTGCTCGACCTCCACAGTGACGACGCCAACGCCAACCGCGGCGACGAGATGATCTCCGAGTTCAACGAGCTCGAGGCCGTGGGCTCCTCGGCCAACGTCAACCTGGTGGTGCAGTGGGACCGCGGCGCGAACCAGGACTCGCTCGACCTGCAGTACCCCACCGACACCACCCAGGCCTGGGCCTCCACCCGGCGCTACCTGATCATCAAGGACCCCTCGCAGAACAGCGTCGATCCCAACTCGCTCCTCGTCACCGATCCGGGCTACCGGCTCAACAGCCCGATGCTCCTCGACCTCGGCCAGGTCGATAGCGGCAACCCGAACCACCTGGTCGACCTCTTCACCTGGACCCAGACCCACTTCCCGGCCCGCCACTACATGCTCGTCACCTCGGGCCTGGGACAGGGCTGGAAGCCGCGCTCCCGGGGGATGCTCTTCGACTCCACCCCCAACAACGGCACGTTCATCTCCAACAGCGGGCTGCGGCAGGCCCTGATCGCCATCAAGGCCCTGCGCCAGAACGTCAACCTCGACCTGCTGGCCCTCGACGTGTCCGGCTACGCCAACATCGAGACCGTCTACCAGACGCGCGACCAGGTCGACTACGTGCTGGCGCGGTGGCTTGCCCGCGAGCCGGACGGGTTCCCGCTCGATCTGTGGATGTCGCAGCTCACCTCGACGCTGCCCAAGACCGCCACCGCCACCGAGGACATGGCCAACCGCTTCGCCTCGCTGTACCTGGGCTCCTACGGCACGGGCACGCTGCTCCTGGGCGGCACGCGGAGCACCACCTGCGGCGCCTACCGGATGAGCCAGACGACCGGCGTGTTCACCGCCGTGGACACCCTGGCCGGCACGCTGCTGTCCGATCTGCCTGCCAACGCCCCGGCGCTCTTCCGCGTGCTCGCGCAGGTTCAGCGCGGCAACACCCCGGGCCTCGATCAGGACAACGTCGACCTGGGCCACTTCGCGACCCTGGTGCAGCAGGAGTTCACCGACCCCACCCTCAAGGCGCAGGCCGGCGCCGTCCTCACCGCGCTGGGCAACTACCTGGTCAACCAGAGCCGGCGCAGCACGGCCCCCAACCTCTTCAACGTGGACAACTTCAACGGGCTGGGGGCGTACTTCCCGTCGGTCTTGAGCAACTTCGACAACGCCTACGCCACCTCCGGCGACTTCGTCACCGCCGGTCGGTGGGACGAGCTGGTGCAGGGGCTGCTGACCCTCTTCTCCGACCAGAACGGGCCGCAGATCGTGATCGGCTCACCCCTCATCGGCGCCACCATCATCGAGAATCCGCCGGACATCATCGCCACCATCATCGACCGCGACCCGGGCGGCCGGGTCAACGCTTCCAGCATCGTGCTGACCCTCGACACCCGCGTGATCCCCAGCACGGACTACACCTTCAATAGCACCACCGGCGAGCTGCGCTACGACATTCCCACGCCGCTCTCGGTGACCGGGCACAACTTCACCATCACCGCCAAGGACCTGAGCGGCAACCAGAGCACGGCCTCGGGCAACTTCCGCATCGCCGTGCCCAGCCTGACCGCGGGGATCCAGACGTTTTCGCTGCCGCGCAGCATCAGTCTGGCCGAGAACGACTTCTCGCTGATCTTCGGGCGCGACAACTTCAGCGTGGTGCGCTGGGTGCCGCTGCTGTTCGGCGTCAGCAAGTACCGCAGCTACCCGGACAGCTACGCCACCATGCTGCCGCCCGACGCCGACTCGTCGCTCTTGCGGCCCACCGTGGCGCGGCCGCCGGCGGGGCTCGGCTACTGGCTCAGGATCCTGCAGAGCCGGCCGCTGCCGACCCTGCCCGGGCAGGCCATCACCGACCCCGAGTACATCGTCCAGCTCTATCGCGATCCCAATGGGCAGCCGGGCTGGAACATGATCGCCGACCCGTACGACGTGGCGGCCGTGGGTTTGGCCTCGACCAGCGTGGTGATGGGCGACGGCCGGCGGCTGACGTTCAACCAGGCCATCGACGCGGGTCTGACGCCGGGTGTGGTGTTCAGCTACGTGCCCAATCCGTCCAACCCCAGCGCCCAGGGCAGCTACAACTTCGACGAGCCGGGTCAAGGGCAGCTCGTGCGCCTGCAGGGCCACTGGCTGAAGGTCAACCAGGACATCACCCTGGCCATCAGCGCGGGCGGGCGGCTGACCGACTTCGAGGCGGCCCGGCAGCGGGCGGCGGTGCCCCGGCAGCCGGCGGACGGGTGGCACCTCCAGCTCCAGGCGCAGACCGCCGCGGGCGCCACGGACCACGCCGAGCTGGGCGCCAGCAGCGCCACCACCAGCGGCTACGACAAGCGCTGGGACGTGGCGGCGCCGCCGGTTCTCCCGGGCGGCATCGAGGTCCGCATCCCGCACCGTGACTACGGCGTCGAGAGCGGGCGCTATGCGCGCGACTACCGCGGGCTGCGCCAGAGCTCGGCGTGGGACGTCGAGGTCAGCGGGCCGGCGGGCGAAGTGACCCTGGCCTGGCCCGACCTCCGCGGCGTGCCCGCCGCGGTGGACCTCACGCTGACCGACCAGGCGAGCGGGGTCAGCCGCAATCTGCGCACCACGGCGGCCTACCGCTTCGAGCACAGCGGCGGGACCCGTCCGCTGCGCGTGACCGCCGCGCCCCACGCGGGCGGCGGGCTGACGTTGAGCGACGTGGTGTTGACGCCCTCCCGCGGGGGCGGCTACAGCGTGGGCTACGTCCTGTCGCGCGGTGCCGACGTGAAGGTGAGCATCAGTGGGCTCAGCGGCCGGTCGGTGCGCGAGCTGCGCGGGACGGCGGTGCCGGCCGGGCGCGCCCAGCTCGGCTGGGACGGCCGCGATGCCTCGGGCGCTCCCCTGCCCAGCGGCATCTACCGCGTGGAGGTGACCGCCGTGGCGCCGGACGGGTCCGTGGCGCGACAGGTCCAAATCGTGAGGGTGGCGCACTAGGCCAGCCGGGACCGAGGGAAGACGATGGGCGTGTCAACTAGGCTCAGGTGGGCGGTGACAGCGGTGACGATCCTGCTCGGGTCGCTGCCGGCGGCGGCACAGTACGGGGAGATCTTCGACACCCAGACGCGGTCCTTTCCCGGATTCCTCACCGTCGGCACGCAGAACCAGTACCTCCGGCTGGACATGCGCCTCAACGGCATCGTCCGCACCACGCTGCCGGCGTCGGGCAACACGCCCGCCCAGTTCCTCGGCTACAGCAACTACCGCGGCGGCCGGGTCTATTTCAGCACCATCAACGGCGACCCGTTCACCACCGCCGACGACAGCCAGAACATCACGGCTCGCGACCCCTTCTCCACGCGCTCGGTGATCCGCGTGGGCCCGGCGCAGCTCCCGGCGCCGGGGCAGGCCGATCCGGCCGACGTGTTCGAGGTCGAGTCGCTCTACCGCGCCATCGACGACCCGACGCAGGAGATCATGATCGCGCAGCCGGCGTCGGGGACTAACGGCCTCTCGTTCACCTGGCAGGTGCGCGAGGACACGCCCCCGGTCGCCGCTCTCCTGATCAACAACCCCATCGTCGACAACCCCGGACTGGCCGGCTCCACCAGCGCGGCGGCGCTGACCATCAAGCAGACCTACCAGTTGATCCGCGACATGGTGCGAGTCGAGATCGAGGTGGTCAACGTCTCGGCCCAGGACCAGACGGTGGGCATCGAGACCTACTTCGACGGCAGCTTCGGCGGCTCGCGCGACGACGGCACCTCGTTCTACGTCAACACGGTGCGGCAGGGGTTGACCAAAGAGTTCCTGTTCCCCTCGCAGCGCGCCACCGACGATCCGGGCCTGCGGCAGATGCCCAACACGTGGCGGACGTTCGACAACGAGCGCAGCCCGGGCGTGATCCTCGGCGGCATCTGGGACGGTGCCGACGTTCGCAGTGCTTCGCTCACCGCCGGACCGCCCGACCAGACGATGTTCGTCAACGCCGCGCTGGCGGGCAACACGCGCTTCGGCTACATTCCCGTGTCGCTCAACCTGCAGGGCGACGACTGGGCGGAGCTGGTGCGCTGGAACGGCCGGCCGCTCAGCCCCGGCCAGGTCCGGCGCTACATCACCTACTTCGGCCTGGGCGGCGCCGACAGCGACTTCGCGCAGCCCTACGCCCTGAGCGTGGAGGCGCCCTTCAGCCTCGCGCTGGCCACCGGCGACGATCCCAACACCGCCGCGCAGGAGTCCAGCGACAACGTCTACCGCAACCCCAACCCGTTCACCGTTTCGGCCTACATCACCAACGTCAGCACGCGGCCGCTGACCAACATGGCCGTCTCGCTGGCGCTCCCCAGCGGGTTCACGCTGAGCGACCCGGGCGACACCATCACCCGCACCATCTCGACGGTGCCGGCGGGGCAGGAGCAGCAGGTCTCGTGGCAGGTCCGGTCGCTCACCACGCAGGCGCCGGGCACCAAGACCATCGCCGTGTCGGCGTCGGGGAGCGGTCTGAACAGCAAGGTCGTGAACCGCGAGATCGGCGTGCCGGCGCTGCCGAGCCTGCAGTTCCCGTCGCTCAACAAGCGACTGGACATGATCTCCGTGCCCTACGATTTCCTCAACCGCGACATCGAGCATGTGTTCGCGAGCCTGGGCGCCATCGGCGTCACCGGCGGCGGCAACGCCGCGGTCGCCCGCTACAACCCGGCCGCCCGGGCCTATGCGTTCTTCCCGGACGCGTTCATCACCACGGTGCTGCCGGGCGAGGGCATCTGGCTGTTCAACGGCGCGCTGGCCGACCTGGTGCTGCCGACGGACCGGTTCGAGGTCACCGCCGACATCCCCACCGCCGTGGCGCTCAACCCCGACTGGAACCAGCTCGGCTGCCCCTACACCATCCCCACCCGCCTGTTCGACTCCGAGGTGGTGACCTCCGACAACGTCACGCGGACCTTTGCCGACGCCGTCAACAGCGGGATCATCCGGCCGGTGCTCTATGAGTACGTGCCGAATGCGGTGGATCCGAACCAGACCGGCTCGTACACCTTCACGGGCGACTCGAACACGCTCTTCAGCCCCTGGCGCGGCTACTGGATCCGGGTGCTCCAGCAGGTTACGTTCGTCTACCACGCGGGCAACCAGATCGGCCCGTTCCGCGCGCTGGGCTTCGACCCGCTGAGCCTGCGGCGGGGCTGGGAGTTCTCGCTCCAGGCCGCCGGCGAGCGGGCGAAGAGCGAGACCTTGCGGCTGGGGCAGGACGCCACCTCGCTCGATGGCTACGACACGCGCGACGTGGATCTGCCGCCGGCCGTGAAGCTGGGCGACCTGGTGCGGCTGGCGGTGGTGCACAACGACTGGGGCCGCAACAGCGGCGCCTACCTGCGCGACATCCGTGGTGCCTCGCCCGCCGAGCAGCGCTGGCAGGTCCAGGCCGACGCCCAGGCGCCCAACCAGGATGTGACCCTGCGCTGGAACCTGCGCACGGTGCCGGCCGACGTGCAGCTTACGCTGGTGGATCTGCAGACCGGCGAGCGCCGGCACATGCGGACGACGTCGGGATACACGTTCAACGCCGGGCCGTACGGGCGGAGCCGGCTGTTCGAGGTGGTCGCCTCGCGCAATCGCGATCTGGCGCGCATCGTCTCGATGCAGGCCGTGCCGGTGCGCGGACGGGTGGTGAGCATCGGCTTCACGCTCAGCACGGCGGCGACGGTGGAGGTGGTGGTGGAGTCCGTGACCGGACGGGTGGTCCGGACGGTGGCCCGCGGACTCGAGGCGACGGCGGGCCAGAACGTGGTGGATTGGGACGGACGCGATAGCGAGCACCG
>JACPDV010000159.1 GCA_016183835.1 Armatimonadota bacterium | reverse complement strand
CGCGGCGCCGGCGCCGGCCGCCGTGGCGCCGGCCCCCGCGACCGCCGCGCCGAAGCCGCCGGCCGTCACCCCACCGCCGGCCAAGCCGGCCACCAAGCCGAGCCCGGAAGGACGATGACATGGAACCCACCAAGGCCAGCGACGTGAAGATCGAGCTCGTCCACGGGGGCGACGCCGCGGCGCACCAGCGCCGGGTGCTCGAGCTGCTCGAACAGCTCGGCGACGTCGTCGTGCTGGACATCCAGCTCAGCGTCACCGCCGAGCCCAACTCGCGGATCGGGATCGGCTACAGCACGCTGGTCGTCTACCGCCCGGCCTGACCGCCCGGCCCGCATCCGGGAACCCGCGCATGAAACTGCTGTTGACCGGCGGCGCCGGCTTTTTGGGCTACCACGTCGCCAACGACCTGGCCGAGCACGGCTTCACCTCCGTGCTCTTCGACCTGGCCGCGGCCGACCTGGGTGAGTACCCCGCCGGCACCACCGCCGTGGTGGGCGACATCCGCGACCGCCCTGCGCTGGACCGCGCCATCGCCGAGCACCGGCCCGACCTGGTGGTTCACGGCGCCGCGGCGCTGCCGCTGTGGAGGAAGCGCGACATCCTCTCGGTCGGCGTCGAGGGCACCCGCAACGTGCTCGAAGCCGCCCTGGCCGCCGGCATCCCGCGCGCGGTGCACATCTCGAGCACCGCGGTCTACGGCGTGCCCGAGAAGCACCCCCTGTTCGAAGCCGACCCGATGGTGGGCGTGGGCACCTACGGCACGGCCAAGATCGGCGCCGAGCAAGTCTGTGCCGAGGTGCGCGCCAAGGGGCTCGAGGTGGCCGTGGTGCGGCCCAAGACGTTCATCGGCACCGGCCGGCTGGGCGTCTTCCAGATCCTCTACGACTGGGTCGAGAGCGGCTGCCGGATCCCCGTCATCGGCGCCGGCACGAACCGCTACCAGCTCCTCGAGGTCACCGACCTGGTGGACGCCATCCGGCTCTGCCTCACCCTCCCCGGCGAGCAGGCGAACGATGTGTTCAACGTGGGCGCCAAGGACTTCGGCACGGTCATGGCGGATGTCGGCGCCCTGTGCGACTACGCGGGCAGTGGCGCGTCCGTGATGCCCACCAACGCCGCGTTGGTGAAGGCGTTCCTCCGCGTGGCCGAGGTGCTCCACCTCTCGCCGCTCTACAAGTGGGTCTACGGCACGGCCGACACCGACTCGTTCGTCTCCACGGAGAAGGCGGAGAGTGTCCTCGGCTGGCAGCCGCGCTACAGCAACGCCGAGGCGCTCACGCGCAGCTACCAGTGGTACCTGGAGCACAAAGGCGAGATCGCCGGAGCGAGCGGGATCACGCACCGGGTGGCCTGGCGGCAGGGCATCCTGGGGCTGGTGAAGAAGCGGCTCCGCAACCGGCGGCCGGCGCCCCGGTAGGGCCTGGCGCGAGCGACTCATGGATCACGGCCGGACCGCGGTGGATCGGCGGCGGTGGCTCCGCCTCGGAGTCCTCCTCGTCCTCGCGTTCGCCGGGCAGGGCGTCGAGCTGCGGTTCCGCGAGCCGCTCTCTGACATGCGCGACCGCGACGGCTACATGAAGCTGTGCGGCATCGCCCGGCACCCCACGCTCCGCGATGCACTCCTGCGCTTCGTCGGCGACGACCCGCAAGGCGTGCACACCTTCCGCCCGCTGCCCGCCTTCACCCTCTTCGTCGAATACCGGCTGTGGGGCTTCTGCCGCTGGCCGTACCAGATCGTCAACATCCTCGGCCTGCTCCTCACCGCGCTGGTGCTCGAGCGGCTGTGCCGCACCATCGGGCTGCCGCCGCCCGCCGCCGCAGCCGTGGGGGTGCTGCTGCTGGTCGACGGCAGCCAGTTCACCCGCGTCATCGCCGGCTGCATCGCCACCCGGCACGATCTGCTCTGCGTCTTGTTCTGCCTGCTCGCCTACGACCACCTGATCCGGTGGCTCCGCGGCGGTCCGCCGCGCGACCTGGCGGCCTACGCCGGCTGGTCCCTGCTGGCCTACCTGAGCAAGGAGATGGCGCTCGCCCTGGTGCCGCTGACGTGCGGCGCGGCGCTGTTCACCGGGCTGCGCCGACGCGAGGCGAGGCGGGCCCTGGCGGCCGTCGGCGTGAGCGCGGCAGTGGCGGCCGTGTGGTACGGCTGGTTTAGGCTGGCCGAGGCCAACATGGGTCCCAGCCCGCACGTCAGCCACTCGTTGGGCGGGATGCTCGGCAAGCTCCGGCACGTCGACAGCGTGGCCGGGGTGCTGTTTCTCTACCAGTTGTGCTGGCCGCTGGGCGACATCGTGCGCACTTTCCGCGCCGATCCCAGCTTCGCCGCGCTGCTCGGCGCGCCGTTGCAGAAGGACTTCCTGAAGCTGGCGCTGTTCTGCTGGGCCTGCTGGATGCTGATCCGCCACCAGCCCGGGCCGCTGGTGTGGATGTACCTGTGGAAGATCACCACCTACCTGCCGGTGCTGCCACTGCACGACACGTGGTCTTGGTACGGCTACATGCCGAAAGTGCTGAACGGCATCCTGCCGGCGGGGGCGCTCTGGCACTGGTGGCACAGCCACGGCGGGCGGGAGCGGGTCGGCGCGATGCTGGACCGCCGGCTGGCCTGGATCGCGCTGGTGCGGGGCAGGTGGTAAAGCCCGGGCGCGACGTGCCGATACCCTCGATGGACACACCGCAGGGCGACCGACCTGGTTCGAGGGAAAGGCACGATGAAAGTCCTGATCACCGGCGGCGCCGGGTTCGTGGGGGCGAATCTGGCATGTTACCTGTCCGAGCACGGGCACAAAGTGACCGTGATGGACAACCTGGTGCGGCGCGGCGCGGAGCTGAACCTGCCGCGGCTGAAGTCGCACGGCGTGAAGTTCGTGCACGGCGACGTGCGCAGCGCCGAGGACTTCGTGGCCATGCCGCAGGACACCGAGGTGGTGTGCGAGTGCTGCGCGCAGCCCTCGGCCATCGACGGCTACGCCAACCCGCTGTTCGACATCAACAACAACACCATCGGCCTGCTCAACACCCTCGAATACGCCCGCCGGTGCGGCTCCGGGCTGATCTTCTGGAGCACCAACAAGACCTACGCCGGCGAGCACATCAACAAGCTCCCACTGGTGGAGCGCGAGACCCGCTGGGAGTGGGACCGCGCGGCCATCGCTGCGGAGTACGGGGCCAACCTGCCGGCGGGGTTCGATCCCGAGTTCGGCTTCAGCGCCGACTTCACCGTGGACGGTCACGACCACAGCATCTACGGGCTGAGCAAGATCATGGCGGATCTGGCCTGCCAGGAGTGGTCGGATGCGTTCGGCGTGCGCACGGTGATCAACCGGTTTTCCTGCCTGGCCGGTGAGTGGCAGTTCGGCAAGAGCGCCCAGGGCTGGGTCGCCTGGTGGGCGATTGCCTTCCGCTTCGGGCTGCCGCTCAAGTACATCGGCTGGGAGGGCAAGCAAGTTCGCGATGCTCTCTTCATTGAGGACATCTGCCGCCTCGTCGAGCGCGAAATGACGATGCTCGACGCTCTGTCGGGTCGGGTCTTCAACGTGGGCGGTGGAAGGGACGTCACCCTGAGCCTCCGCGAGGCCACCGCGCTCATGGAACGGGTCTATGGCCACAGCGCGCCCGTTCACTACGAGGAAGACCCGCGTAAGGCCGACCACTGCGTGTACATCAGCGACACCCGCCAGGTCACCGCGGCCACCGGGTGGCGCCCGCAAGTCGGCGTCGAGGAAGGCTACGAGCGGATCATCCGCTGGGTCCGCGACCATGAGGACGAGTTGCGCTGGCTGTACGTGGACTCCCCGGCCACCGTGCAGCCCGCTCGCCCGATGAGCATGGCCGCGGGTTAGCTCCTCCCCTGGACCCCGGTCGGTCCCAGCCCGCGCGCCGCGTCAGCGGCGCGCGGGCCTTTCCTGGGTGTGCCGCTCTGTCCGGCTCCGGCTCCCTCTCCCCCCGGGAGAGGGTTGGGGTGAGGGCTGTGCGAGACGCGCCCAGCCGCCCGCAGACCCTCAACGCGGCCCTCTCCCCGGGGGGAGAGGGAGCCGGAGATCGGGAACGGAGCTACGGCTCACTGGTAGTTGACCAGCACGTACGCGTCCTTGAGGTAGCAGTGTCCGAGCAGGTTGACGTTCGCCAGCCAGAGCAGCGGCTGCGTCTGCCAGGTGGGGTGGCCCTGCGCATACGACGTGATGTCCACCGCGTCGAACACGTCGTGGTCGGCGTCCGTCTTCGTGCGGAAGGGGTAGCCCGACTTGGGGAGCTGGGTGAGCGTCCCGCCGAGGCGGAGCTGGAGCGGTTTGGCAAGGAGCCCGAGCTTCTCGTAGTGCTTCACGAAGGCGGTCGCCGAGACGATGCTCCGCCCGGTCAGGTCCGGCGTAGTGGCCAGCTTCGTGGACACGGCCTGACTGGGATAGATGTCGAACCAGGCCCCGGGGTTGAGCAGCAGGTCGAGCAGGGAGCCCAAAGTCGAGAGCAGCCCGCCGCTCTTGGTGCTGTAGCCGTCGGTGAGGGGCAGGAGCGCCTCCAGGCCGGAGAGCAGCGGCAGCAGGCTGAGCGCGCCGGCGCCGTCGCCCGACGTCAAGGTCTGCTTGTTGCACTCGCCGTAGGCGATCAGGTCGGTCATCGTGGCGTCGGTCTCGTCGCCGTTGCCGGCGTTGCCGTCGGACTGCACACCGGCGAGGCCGATCAGGTGGCCCAGGCCCACCGAGGCTACCGACTGCACGTCATACGCCCCGGCCTGCGCGGTGTAGGGCAGCCCGAACAGGATCGGCGTGTTGATGGCCCAGGGCGCCGTGTTGTCGAGGTAGATGTCCGCCTCGATCAGCACGCCGTTGACGGACCAGGCGATGACCTCACAAACGGCGCCGGGCGCCTGGCCCTGGAGACCGGTCCACCCGACCACACAGTGCCCGTCGCGCTGCGGGACGGCCGGGAGCGGCGTGGTGGCGGCGGCCACTTGCACCAGGGTCGAGGTGCCCTGCGCGGCCTGCCAGGCGGATGCGGCGCGCTGGATGGCGGGCAGCACTGCGCTGGCCGATACGCCGGACGGCCGCGCCGCGTCGGCATACTCGAGGGTCAGCCCGGCGGCGAGGAGCTGGTAGCCGAGCAGGGCGTGCGCCTGGTTGCTGTTGATGTCGAGCAGCGAGAGGAGCGCGCGGGTGGTGCCGCTACCGGTGGTCGGCTCGTCCGCCGTGCCGTAGGTGTACGTGGACGTCATCTTGGTGTCGCCCGTGAGCTGCGGCGTGGGACCGCCGCTGGTGCCGCTGAGCCGGTCGGGGATGGGGTTGTCCACCGGAGACGCATGCCGCGCCGGCTCACCGCACCCCACCATCGCGGCCACGCACACCAGGACCGACAGGGCCAGACTGGCCAAGAGAAGCTGACGCATGGCTCGTACTCCTTCGCTCGCGGGCCCGCCCAAAGCACTTGCGGCCGCCCACCCAGCTTGCGGACATGCAGGTTCCGTGCCAGACCGGTCGGCAACGGCCCGGAGAGCCAAAATGGGCTAGGATTAGCTACGCCACCGCGACCGCCCGGCCGCCGGCGAGGCGGACGGCCGCGGCCACGTCCAAGTCGTGACCGTGGATCCAGCATTCGTCGAAATCCGCCGCGCCGAGGAGAGCGGAGAGCTCGCCGCGGAGCGCCTCGTGCTGCCGCAGCTCGTCCGGCCGGAGCGCGATCTGCCGGCGCTCACGCTCGGCCGCGGCGGCGGCGAGCAGCGTGACGGCCTCCTCCGGGCTGCCCTCGGCGTGCATCAGCGCCGCCATGCTCCGCAGCGAGGCGGCCACGCCGGCCGAATCGCCGATGGCCTCGCGCAGCGCCAGGCTCTCCTCCTGGTGGCGCCGCGCGCCCGCCAGGTCGCCCGCCGCCAGCGCCACGTGGCCCAGCCCGGCGTGGGCGTAGGCGTTCAGCCAGCGGTTCCCGGCGCTGTCCGCGGCGGCGTGGCACTGCTGGAACCAGTCCTCGGCCTCCGCCAGGTCGCCGCTCGCGAGCGCCGCCTCGCCGAGGTTGTTGAGGAGGATCGCGATCTGCCCCTGGTCGCCCAGCTCGCGCTGCAGCGCCAGGCCGGCTTCGTAGCAGTCCTTGGCCTCCGCGGGCCGGCCCAGGACGGTGGCCACGTCGCCCAGGTTGTTCAGCGCGAGCGCCACGCCGGGCCGGTCGCCGATGGCGGCGCTGATGGCGTGGCTCTCGCGGTAGAGCTGCTCGGCCTGTGCGTAGTCGCCGCGCTCCATCGCCACGGCGCCGAGGTTCACCAGCGACGAGGCGATGCCGCGCTCGTCGCCGATCTGCTGCCGGACGCTCAGGCTCTCGCTGTGATGCCGCCAGGCGTTGTCGAAGTCGCCCTCGGAGTGGGCCACGAGGCCCAACTCGCTCTTGCACTGCGCCACGCCGGCCGGGTCGTCCATGTCGGTCCAGATGGCCAGGCTCTCTTCGTGGTAGCGTCGCGCGGTGGGGTAGTCGGATCGGGCCTGCGCCAGCGAGCCTAGGTTGCGCAGCGTGCTCGCGGTGCCGCGGCGGTCGCCCAGCTCGCGCCGCAGCTCGAGGGCCGGCCGAAGCGCTGATACGCCGCGTCGTGGTCGCCCAGTGCCCAGGCCGCCACGCCCAGGTTGGAGAGGGTGGCGGCGATGGCCCAGGCGTTGCCTTGCTGCTCACGGATGGCGAGACTCTGCTCGTACCAGCGCCGCGCCCGCGCATGGCCGCCCTGTGCCCAGGCCACCTTGCCCAGCTCGTTGAGCGCGTTGCCGGAGCCCACCTGGTCGCCGATCAGGCGGCACATCTCCAGGCTGGCCAGGAGCTGCTCCGCGGCGTGGTCGTAATGCCCGCGGCGGTAGGCCACATGGCCGGCCCAGCCCAGCGCTCGCGCCCGCAGGCCGGGCGGCGCGCCGGCCGTACGAGCCAGCGCCTCTCCCAGGAGCTGCTCTGCCTCGGCCCAATGGCCTCGCACTAGCCAATAGCGCCAGAGGGCGCCGGCGAGGCGGAGCGCGCCCTCGGGCTCGTGCTCCAGAGCCGAGTCGAAGGCCGCGCGGAAGTTCTCTCGCTCCGCCTCCAGCCGATCGAGCCAGGCCGCCTCGTCTCCGCGCTCGAGCGCCGCCTGGCCCTCGGAGGCGAGCGCCAGGAAGTGCGCGAAGTGTCGCTGCCGCGCCGCCGCGGGCTCCTCCAACCGCTCGGCGGCAAAGGCGCGGATGGTGTCGAGCATACGGAAGCGCACCGGCTCACCGTCGGTGGCGGTCACCAGCGAGCACTCACGCAGCGCGTCGAGCTGGTCGAGCGCGGACGGAACCGCCGTCACCGCCTCCGCCGCCTCCACCGTCCAACCGCCCAGGAACACGGACATTTCCGCACAGAACCGCCGCAGCGCGGCCGGCAAGAGGTCGTAGCTCCAGGCGATGGCGGCGCGGAGCGTGCGGTGGCGCTCGGGCACGCTGCGCTGCCGGGTGCTGAGCAGGTCGAGCGCCTCGCCGAATCGGCCCAGCATCTCCGCCGGCGACAGCAGGCTGACCCGCGAGGCGGCCAGCTCTATCGCCAGCGGAAGGCCCTCCAGCCGTGCGCACAGCTCTGCCAAGTCGGCGGCGTTGGCCGGGTTGAGGTGGAAGTCGGGCCGCACGGCGCGAGCGCGGTCAATGAACAGGCGCACGCTCTCGCAGCGGAGGAGCCGCTCCACCTCGTAGGGCGGGTCCGGCGTGGGCAACGGCGCCAGCCGGTACTCGCGCTCCCCGGCCACGCCCAGGCTGCGCCGGGAGCTGACCAGGCAGGTCAGCCGCGGAGCGCGCTGGAGCAGCTCCTCCACCACCGGGGCGCCGCTCTCGGCGAGCTGCTCGAAGTTGTCGAGGACCAGCAGCGCGGGCCGCGTGCCGAGGAGCTCGGCGATCTGATCCAGGGGGTCGGCGCCGGGCAGCTCTGGCTGTTGCAGCCCCACACGGACCGCGGTGGGCACCCGCCCGCCGTCCGCCACGTCGGCCAGCGGCACGAACCACACCGCGCCTTGCAGGGCGTCCACTAGCCGGCGGGCGGTCTCGAGGCAGAGGCGCGTCTTGCCGGTGCCGCCCGGGCCCAGCACGGTCACCAGCCGCGCCTCGCCGCCCAGCAGGAGGTCCTCGATCTCGCTCAACTCGGCCTCACGGCCTAAGAAGCGGGTCAAGGGGAGTGGCAGCCGGTGGCTGTGACCCGCCGCGGCCCGGAGAGGCGGGAACTCGCGGGTAGGCAGCGCGGCCCACTCCACCTGGAACACCCGCTCCGGGGCGGCCTGCTCGGCGAGGCGGTAGAGGCCAAGGTCCTTGAGCCAGATCCCGCTCCCCAGGTCGCGCCGGAGGAGGACGGCCGCGGTCTCGGCGCAGACCACCTGCCCCGAATGCGCCGCCAGGAGCAGCCGCTCGGCAGCGTCGGGCACGGCGCCCGTGGCGTCCAGCTCGGCCAGGTGCAGCGCGATGCGCAGCGCGCCCGGCGCGGCGGCGCTCTGCAGCTCCACCGCGCACTGGAGCGCCTCACCGGCGCGAGCGAAGGTGAACACGCCGCCCTGCGGCAGGGCATGGAGCCGCCGGCCGCCGCTCGCCTGCACCGCGGCCGCGACCCGCCCCGGATCGCCGTCACCGTCCACGAGGAGCAGTGGGTAGACGCCCGTCGCCAGACCCGCGGGAGGCGGCTCGCCGGCCGTGGCGGTGGGGGGCGGGGTGGGGTGGCTCGCGCGCAGCTCCTCGGCCAGCGCGGCGAGCGAGCCATCGAGCAGCAGCTCGCCGTCGCTCCCCTCGAGAACCTCAAGGGTGCCGAAGTGGCGGAGCGCGGCGCCGGGATCGCCGAAGGCCGCCAGACTGCGCATGAGGTCTCCGTGGAGGCTCTCGTGCCGTGGCTCCACGGCGAGGGCGCGGCGGGCCAGCTCGAGCGCCCGGCCGGCCTGCCCGCCGGCCACGAGCGCCCCGGTGAGGCGGTCGACGGCGCGCGCGAACAACCCGGCCAGGCGCTGCTGCTCGAGCAGCACCCAAGGGTCGGCGTGGCCGGCGAGGAACGGGCCGGTGTAGAGCTTGACGGCGTCTTCGAGGCCGAGGATCTGCGCGGTGCTCGCCGGGGGTGCTTGGTCGGCGCGCTTGAGCGCCGCCTCGAGCGCCGCCACATCGGTGGTGACCCGCTCGCTCGCGAGGGCGACGGTGAACCGATCCGCCTCGAACAGCGCGCCGCCCGGCTCGTCCGGGTCCTCGAGCTGGCTGCGCAGCGAGGAGAGCTCCACGCTCAGGCTGCGGCGCCCGGCCTCGGGCGTGGCGTCGGGCCAGAACAGCTCGAGCAGCTCCTCGCGCCGATGCGGGCGCGCGCGGAAGTGGGCGAGGTAGGCGAGCAGCGCCTCCGCCTTGCGGGTGCGGAAGCGCGAGATCACCTCGCCGTCGCGGACCGCGCGCACCTGGCCGAGGAGCTGCACGCACAGCACGGGCTGGGTCTCCAGGCACCGC
>JACPDV010000158.1:1563-18206 GCA_016183835.1 Armatimonadota bacterium | reverse complement strand
GACCGGCGACCGGTGGCCATGACAGTGGAACACCACCGCTCCATGTTTCGCTATGTGCGCAAGCACTACGGGCGGGTGGCGGCGGCGCTGGCGGCGCCGGTGAGCGCCGCCCGGCTGGCGGCCGTGCGGTGGCTGCGCGCCGGCTCGAGATAACGCCATGGCCTTGCAGACGACCGAGGAGATCGCGGCTTCATTCGACGAGCTGCTCCAGCGGCTGCTGGGGTACCGGCCGGAGGCCGACGTCGAGCTGCTCCGCCGGTCGTTCGAGTTCGCCGTCAAGGTCCACGACGGGCAGCTCCGCCAGAGCGGCGAGCCGTACGTCACTCACCCGCTCGCCGCCTGCCACATCCTCTGCGACATCGAGGCCGACGAGACCGCCCTGGCCGCCTGCATGCTCCACGACACCGTGGAGGACTGCGCCCAGGACGAGGAGCGCGCCATCAAGGCCCTGCGCCGCGAGCTGGACGAGCTGCGCGGGCAGGGCAAGCGCCGCGAAGCCGACGAGCTGGCCGCCGAGGTCGCCGCCCGCGAGAGCGTGGTGGAGAAGCTCAAGGACGCCGTGGAGTCCGAGCTGCGCGACGAGTTCGGGCCGGTCATCGCCGGGCTCGTGGACGGCGTCACGCGCCTCAGCGAGGTGCGCTTCTCGGAGCTGTCGGGCCAGCATCCGCTGGAATGCGAGCTGCAGGCGGACGCCTCCGAGAAGGAGCGCCTCCGCCGCCGGCTGCAGGCAGAGAACCGCCGCCGCATGGTGGTCGCCGCCGCCAAGGACGTTCGCGTGCTGGTGATCAAGCTCGCGGACCGGCTGCACAACATGCAGACGCTGTACGCCAAGCGGCGCGCCAAACAGCTCAAGATCGCCCGCGAGTCCGAGGTGATCTACGCCAAGCTGGCGGAGCGGCTGGGCATCTGGCGGTTCAAGTGGGAGATGGAGGACCTGGCGTTCCAGTACCTCCACCCCGAGGCCTACTTCGACATCGAGCGGCGCGTGGCCCGGACCCGCGAAGAGCGGATGGCCGACATCGAGGCCGTGGTCAACCGCATCATCGCCGCGCTCGCCGCAGAGGGCGTGCCCGCCGAGGTGACCGGGCGGCCGAAGCACCTCTACAGCATCTGGTGCAAGATGCAGCGGCAGGGCATCGACTTCGACGCCATCTACGACCTGGAAGGCATCCGCATCATCACCGACAAGGTGTGGCAGTGCTACCAGGTGCTCTACATCGTCCACAACGTCTGGCCGCACCAGCCCGAGCACTTCGCCGACTTCATCTCCAACCCGAAGTCCAACGGCTACCAGTCCATCCACACCAAGGTGATCGTGGCCGCCCACGGGCCGATGGAGATCCAGATCCGCACCGCCGAGATGCACCGCAACGCCGAGCATGGCGTGGCCGCGCACTGGCGCTACAAAGACGAAGGCGTCATCGACGAGGGCTTCGCCGCCCGGCTCACCAACCTGCGGCGGATCTTCGAGATGGCGCGCGAATCCGCCCCCGACGAGGCCATCGCCCCGGCGCGGGACGACGAGGGCGATTTCGAGGAGGAGGTCACCGCCAACCTGTGGGAGGACGACATCTTCGTCTTCACCCCGCGCAACGAGGTGATCGACCTGCCCGCCGGCGCCACCGTCGTCGATTTCGCCTACCGCATCCACACCGAGCTGGGGCACACCTGCGTGGGCGCCCGCGTCAACCGCCGCATGGTACCGCTCAGCCACCAGCTCAAGAACGGCGATCACGTGGAAGTGGTGGTGCAGCGCAACACCGGCCCCTCGCGCGACTGGCTCAACTTCGTGGCCACCTCCACGGCGCGCAACCGGATCAAGCAGTACTTCCGCCGCAAGGAACGCGAGACGCTGATCGAGCGCGGGCAGCAGGCGATCGAGGCCGAGGCCGTGCGGCAGCGGCTCGACCTCAACGAGCTGTACCGGCAGGACACGGAGCTGCCCGCCCAGTACCGCCGCCGCGGGCAGGAGTTCCCGGTCGAGGACGTGCTCACCCGGGTGGCATGCCGGCGCGGCTACCGCACCGACGACGACCTCCTCACGGCCGTGGGCGACGGGGTGATCTCCGCCGAGGGCGTGGTCCAGCAGATCTGCAACGACCTGCAGCAGGCGCGCGAGGCGGCGGGTCTGGCCGCCGAGACCGTGCCCCCCGGCCTGGCCGGCGGCGACGTGGTGCACCAGGCCGAGGCCGCGGTGTCGCTCCAGGGCGCGCGCAACCTGATGTTCAAGCGCAGCAAGTGCTGCCTGCCCATCCCTGGCGACCAGATCGTGGGCTACATCACGCGCGGCTCGGGGATCGCCATCCACCGCGCCGACTGCCCCAATGTGCGGCACTTGCAGGAAAAAGAGCCCGACCGGGTGGTGCAGCTCGACTGGGATCAGGCGCAGCACATGCTGTACGACGTGCCGCTGGAGATCCGCGCCACCGACCGGCTCGGCCTCCTGCGCGACGTGACCGGGCTGATCACGGATCTGGGGATCAACATCCTCGGGGTCAACACCACGTCGCCACGGCTCCACAGCGCCAGCAGCGACCACGTGGCGGTGATGAACGTGCATCTCGAGCTGGTGGACCGGCACCAGCTCGAGCAGCTCACCCGGCGCCTGCCCGAGCTGGGGGCGCTCAAGATCACCATCCGGGGGCAGGTTTTCCATGACACCGAGAAGGGCTCCCGCCGCCGCGCCGGCGGAGCCAAAGCGACCCGCCCCAAACGGCGGGTCGGCCGGCCGTAGCGCGCTCGCTGGCCCGCGTGCGGGTCCTGTGGTATCCTCCGTTTCGTGAAGCGGTGCCTCCCGGCGTTGGTGCTCTGCCTCGGCGTGGCCGCCGTGCCGGGCCAGGACGTGTTCGTCGGCGGGCGCGTCGACCTCGAGTTCCGCGCCGGCTCGGGCAGCCGCTTCGTGCTCGGCCGCGACGCCGGGTTCGACCTCCGCTTCCAAAAGGGCGGAGTGCTCGACGCCTGGCTCGACGCCACCGCCGCCGGCGGGCGCGCCCGCGTGCAGGAGCTCTACCTCTCGTTCCCGCAGACCCGGCGCGTGGTGGACGTGGCCGCCGGCCGGTTCCTCCTGCCGTTCGGCGAGCGGCGGATGAACGTGCTCGACCGCTACGTGGCCGGCGCGCCGGACCGGTTCGACAGCTTCCGCACCTGGCGGCGGGGCAACGTGTTCCTCGACACCGACGTCACCGGCCTGCACCTCCACGCCCGCCGCGGGCCGGCCGAGGTGGACCTGGTGGGCGCCAGCCCGGCCGACCGCGGCGACCTCTGCTTCGCCTCCCGCGTGAGCCTCGGCGGCGGCGGGTTCAACGCCGGCGGGTCGGTCTACACCGGGCGGGATCGGGCCGGCGCCGCGCTGTTCGACGCCGCCGTCCACGCCGCCTGGCGGCGGCGCGGGCTGTACGTGGCGGGCCCGTGTCACAGTGTAGTAGTCCGGGATTTCGTTGCTGCCGTTTCGGCATTTGCTCGTGTTTGCTGCAGGTGGCGGTCGATCTTGGGCGCATGTTTACGATTCTGGACGCTGCAGAGGGCGGTGGGGAGCACGCGTGTCGGCGTCGCCTGCGACTTCGCCGGCCACTACCGCGCCGAGCTGCGTTACGAGTTGAACGACGCGCCGGGCACCGCGGGCGATGACCTCTTCGTGGCCCGGCTGCGCGCCGTGTTCTGAGCGGACCGCTCGGCCGCCGAGCGCCGGGACGACGATGATGAGCAACCGTTTCAGCGCCACCCGCCCGGTGGCCTGCCCCGCCTGCCGGAAGGTCTCCACGCAGACCGTCACGGTGGTGGCCGACAGCCGGGTCCAGCCCGAGCGCGTGGCCGAAGCACGGCTGGGCACGCTCAACCGCGTCGTCTGCCCGGCGTGCGGAGAGCCGTTCACCGCCCCGGTGGCGGTGTTGGTCCACGACGCCGGGCGCGAGGCGGCGGCGGTCTACGTGCCGGCGCCGCTCCGCGACGAGGCCGAGGAGCAGGTCAACGCGCTGCTCCAGGCGCTCTTCGCTGCGATGCCGGACGACGAGCCGGGTGACTGGCTGCTCACGCCCCTGGTCTGCTCGGACCCGGGCACGCTGGCCGCCGCCCTGCGGGCGACGCGCGCTCCGGGGCCACCCCACCCCGCTGACCACCCTCACCTCGACGAAGCCCTGGCCTGGGCCATCGCGCGCGACGAGCTGGTGCTCGAGGTGCTCGAGCTGATCGCCGGCGTGAGCAACGAGGCCGAGCTGATCGCCGTGCTCAACGAGTTCCCGGAGCTGCTCCACCCGGACACGCTCAACGGCCTCTCCGCCGCCGCCGAGGAGGCCGAGGGGGAGGGCGAGCCCGAGGTGGGCGAGCTGCTCCGCGACGTGCTCGCGCTGCTCCACGCCTACACCCCGTGGGACGATGAGGACGAGGCCGCCGAGCCGGAGCCGGCGCCGCTGATCGAGGATCCGCTCTTCCACCTGCCCCACGGCAACGGCGGCCCACCCGAGCTGGAAGAGGCCCGGCGCGCCACCGAAAACCTGCTCGAGCCGAACCTCCACGAGGGCCACGCCGAGCACGCGATCCTGTTCGGCAGCCTGGTGGAGCAGATGCTCCGCACCGACCGCGAGCGGCCGGCGAGCGTGCCCGATCTGCCCATCCCGCCGGAGGTGCCCGTCGCGCCCTTCAAAGCGCTGCTCGGATCGTCCACCCACGACGACGCCGGCGACGTGCTGCAGCTTCACCCCGAGCTGGTCACCCAGGACGTGGCCGACCTGCTCGAGCAGCTCGCCGCACATGCCCTCGACGCCGAGGACGACGCCCTGCTGCACCACGTGGAGATGCTCCTCAGCGAGCTGCAAATCGCCGGGCTGGGCGAAGACGAGGACGACGAGGAGGAACCCTGGTGACCGAGGCCCTGCCCGATGGCTTCCGCTCCGGATTCGTGGCGGTGATCGGCCGGCCCAACGTGGGCAAGTCGACGCTCGTCAACGCGCTGGTCGGCTCGCGGCTCGCGCCAGTCTCGTCGGTGCCGCAGACCACCCGCCGGCGCCTGCTCGGCATCCTTTCGCGCCCGGACGGGCAGGCCGTATTCGTGGACACGCCCGGCCTGCATGAGCCGCGGCTCCGGCTGGGGCAGGTGATGGTCGACGACGTGGACCGGGCCGTGCTCGATGCCGACCTGGTGCTCTGCGTGGTGGACTGCACCCGCGAGCCCGGCGAGGAGGATCAGCTCGCCGTCGGCCGCGCCACGGCCTACACCGGGCCGAAGCTGCTGGTGGTCAACAAGATCGACCGCGCCGCCAAGGGCACGGATTTCCGCGAGGAGTTCGCCGCGCTGCCGGGCTTCGACCGGGTCTATCCGACGTCAGCGCTGCTCCGCCAGGGCCTCGGCGAGCTGACCGAGGCGGTCTTCGAGCTGCTTCCCGAGGGCCCGCTCTACTTCCCCGAAGACCAGCTCTCGGACGTCTACGAGAAGGACTTGGCGGCCGAGATGATCCGCGAGGCGGCGCTGGCCAGCCTGGGGCAGGAAGTGCCCCACGCCGTGGCCGTGCTGGTGGACGAGTGGAAGCTGCGCGACAACGGCATGCTCTACGTGGCGGCGACGCTCTACGTCGAGCGGGACAGCCAGAAGGGGATCGTGATCGGCCAGGGCGGGCGCACCCTCAAGCGCATCGGCAGCGTCGCGCGGGTCAGGCTCGAGGGCTGGCTGGAGCAGAAGGTGTACCTCGACATCCACGTCAAGGTGCTGAAGAACTGGCGGCGCGACGACGGGGCGCTGAGGCTGCTGGGGTTGCTGCGGTAGGGGCTTGTGGCCCTTGCCCGCCGCCCCCGGTGCACCAACACTGGGGTTCCCGGCACCCGGGAGCCGTACGCATGGACTCCGACACTGCGCGCTTCCAAGCCGCCCTGGACGCCTTCGTCGAGCGGGCCAGCCGCGACCAGCAGGTGCTCGCCATCGTGCTCTTCGGCAGCCTCAGCTACGACGTCGTCTGGCACCGCTCCGACATCGACCTGATGCTCGTCATCGCCGACCTGCCCGCCGGTGCCAAGCACGCCACCCGTGACGGCGTCGCCCTGGTCGAGGACGACGTCTACATCCACGCCTCCCTGATGCCGCGCAGCGAGTTCAAACGCCAGATCGACAGCGCGCTCCGCAGCTCCTTCCTGCACTCCATGTTCTCCCGCAGCCGGCTCGTCTTCACCCGCGACGACACCCTCCAGGCGCTCTACGACGATGCGCAACGCCTCGGCGCCCGCGACCGGCAAACCCAGCTCCTCAACGCCGGCTCGTTCGCCGTGCTCCCCCTCGCCAAAGCCGAGAAGTTCCTCCGCATCAAGCACGATCCGCTCACCGCCTACCTCTGGCTGACCCACGCCTACACCCCGCTGGCGCAGATCGAGGTCTACCTCGCCGGCGGCATCGCCGGGCGCGAAGTGCTCGACCAGGCCCGCGCGCTGAATCCGGCGTTCTTCGACGCCATCTACACCGACATGCTGTCCGGCGGGATCACCGCCGAGCGCGTCGAGAACGCGCTCCAGCTCATCGACGACTACCTGACTGAGCACCTCCACGACCTCTACCAGCCGCTCCTGGACTACCTGGCCGAGGCAGGCACCATCCGCTCCGCCACCGAGATCGGCACCTGGGCTCGGCGGGAGCTGGGGATCGAGGGCGCCGTCTCCGCCTGCGAGTGGCTCGCCGACAAGGAGATCGTCACCCTGGCCGCCGCACCCACCCGGCTCACCCCCAAGTCCCTCGCCGACGTGCAGGAGCTGGCTTTCCTCTACCTGGGAGATGCCTGATGGACGGACCCGCCGAGCGCCGCAGCACCATCGCCGTCCACGGCGCCCGCGTGCACAACCTGAAGAACGTCACGGTCGAGATCCCCCGCGACAAGCTGGTGGTGGTCACCGGCCTCTCCGGCTCGGGCAAGTCCTCTCTCGCCTTCGACACCATCTACGCCGAGGGGCAGCGGCGCTACATGGAATCGCTCTCCACCTACGCCCGCCGGTTCGTCGCCCAGGTGGCCAAACCGGACCTGGACTTCATCTACGGCCTCTCGCCGGTGATCTCCATCGCGCAGAAGACCATCGGCCACAACCCGCGCTCGACCGTGGGCACGCTGACCGACATCGGCAGCTACCTGAACCTGCTCTTCGCCACCATCGCCTCGGCCGAGTGCCCCTTCTGCGCCGGGCCCATCCCCATCCGCACCACGCCCCAGCTCCTCGACGACCTGCTCGGCTTCGGCCCCGGCACGCTGGTCGAGCTGCGCGCGCCGGTGTGGCCGATCTACGGCGAGAACCTCGACGTGCTGTTCACCGAGATCCGCAAGAAGGGCTACCGCCGGCTGCTGATCGACGGCCGCGAGGTGGACCTCAGCGACGAGCTGGAGCTGGACGAGACCGCCATCGGCCGGATGGAGGTGATCATCGACCGCGTCGAGCTGCGGCCCGGGCGCGAAAAGGAGCTCGCCACCAGCCTCCGCAACGCCCTCCTGGTGGGCGATCCCTACGTCTCGGTCCACCTCCCCGGGCGCGACGACTGCACCTGGGGCTGCCCCGAGCACAAGCTCGTGGTCGGCGACCTGCAGCCCAGCTTCTTCATGTTCAACGAGCCGGCCAGCGCCTGCCGCACGTGCCTCGGGCTGGGCACCCACCTCCAGGTCCATCCCGACCTGCTCGTGCCCGACAAGTCGCGCAGCATCAACGGCGGCTGCTTCATCCGCGACGCCTTTTTCCCCACCCCCGACAACTGGGCCGGCCGCATGGCCTACAGTCTCTCGCAGCACTACGGCTTCAGCCTCGACACGCCGTTCGCCGAGCTGCCCCCGGACATCGTCGACCTCCTCCTCTACGGCTCGCACGGGCACAAGTTCACCCTCCTCCTGCCACCCGACGCCAATCCGAAGAACACCGGTGGCTGGATGCGCATGATCGGCAAGCCCATCGGCTTCGACGGTGTCGCCCGGCAGATCGAGAGCCACTACCGCCACTACCGGCAGCAGGAGGTGGCCAAGACCTGGATGGAGGGCTGGCTGACCAAGGTGATGGTCGAGCACCGCTGCCCCGACTGCCAGGGCTCGCGCCTCAAACCGTCGCGCCTGCGCTTCCGGGTGCAGGGCCGGACCATCCACGAGATCGGCGAGATCAACTTCGACGAGCTGCAGGAGTTTCTGGCCGGGATCACCATCGAGGGCGCGCAGCGCAGCGCGGGCGAGCACGTGCTGCGCGAGATCCGCGGCCGGCTCGACCTGCTCCTCGGCATCGGGCTCGACTACCTCAACTTCAACCGCCGCTCCAGCACGCTCTCCGGCGGCGAGTCGCAGCGCATCAGGCTTTCGACCCAGATCGGCTCCGGGCTGATGGGCATGCTCTACGTGCTCGACGAGCCGAGCATCGGGCTGCACCCCAAGGACAACGCGAAGATGATCGCCACCCTGCGGCACCTCCGCGACCTGGGGAACACCGTGATCGTGGTGGAGCACGACGAAGACACCATCCGCGCCGCCGACCACCTGGTGGAGATGGGCCCCGGGCCGGGCCTCCACGGCGGCGAGGTGGTGGCCCAGGGCAGCCTCGCCGACCTCCTCGCCTGCCCCGCCTCGCCCACCGGCCGGTTCTTCGGCGGGCGCGAGAGCATCCCGCTCCCGGCCAAGCGGCGCAAGCCCACCGGCAAGCAGCTCGTGATCCGTGGCGCGCGGGAGAACAACCTGCGCAGCATCGACGTGGCCATCCCGCTCGGCCAGCTCGTCTGTGTCACCGGCGCGTCGGGCTCGGGCAAGAGCACCCTGGTCAACGAGATCCTCGCCAAGCGCCTGCACAACGCCCTGGTCGATAGCCGCATGCTCTACGGCGAGCACGACGCGATCGAGGGGCTCGAGCACGTCAGCCGCCTGACCAACATCGACCAGTCGCCCATCGGTCGCAACTCGCGGTCGAACCCGGCCACCTACATCGGCTTCTACGACGACATCCGCAAGCTCTTCGCCGCCACCGACCTGGCCCGCGAGCGCGGCTACACCGCCGGCCGGTTCAGCTTCAACGTGGCCGAAGGGCGCTGCGCCGAGTGCTCGGGCGAGGGCAACATCACCACCAAGCTCTACTTCATGCCCGACGTGGAGACCGTCTGCGAGAGCTGCAAGGGCCAGCGCTACAACCCCGAGACCCTCGAAGTGACCTATCGCGGGAAGACCATCGCCGACGTGCTGGACATGCCGGTGGAGGAGGGCTGCGGGTTCTTCGCCGACCAGCGCCGCATCGCCACCCGGATCGACGTACTCAACCAGCTCGGGCTGGGCTACCTGACCCTCGGCCAGTCGTCCACCACGCTTTCAGGCGGCGAGGCGCAGCGGGTGAAGCTGGCCGCAGAACTGAGCAAGCTCCGGCGCGGCGACCACGTGCTCTACATCCTGGACGAGCCGACCACCGGCCTGCACCTGGCGGATATCGCGCGGCTCTTGGACTGCCTCAACCGCCTGGTGGCGGCGGGTCACACGGTGCTGGTGATCGAGCACCACCTGGACGTGATCAAGACGGCGGACCACGTGATCGACCTGGGGCCGGAGGGCGGTCATTCGGGTGGTGAGGTGGTGGTGGTCGGTACGCCTGAGGAGGTGGCGGCGTGCGAGCGATCGTACACGGGGCGGTATCTCCGGCGGGTGTTGGCGAACGGGGCGGGGTGAGCGGCGCCTACCAGCGCGAGGCGCCGCCCGGCGACCCGCGGGGCACCCGCCGACCGCACGAGCACTGGTACACATTGCCCAGGTTGGCCATCGGGCGCCCGTGACAGACAGGAACGACCTCGGCGCCCTCGTCGGGCTGCGCGGCGGGCTTGGCGGGGGGCTTGGCGGCCTGCCCGCCCTCGATCACCCTGAACCGCTTGCGAGCCTCTGAGTCACTCACGGGTCTGCCTCCTCGCCGGCCGGATGACACAGGATACCACGACGCGCGGCGCTGGACCACGCGGCCGCGGCGCTCGGGGCGAGGGAGGAGGCGCGGGTGACGGCGGTCACGGCGCAGACGGGCTAGGGGCGGGCGGGCTCGGCGGCCGTGGCGGCGTCCAGGGCGGCCTGGCCGGCGGGGGTGAGGGCGGTGACGGCTCGCGGAGACGTGGTTCGACGCACCAACATCCCCTGCTCAACGAGGATCTCCATCGCCCGGTTGAAACGATTGGGTGGCAAGGGGGGATCCGGCAGTGCTCGCATGACGTCCGTCGGGCCGACGCCGTCGCGGCCGTCGCGCAGCAGAGTGGCCGGATGATCCGCTCGATCCGCACGGGCATGAGCCGGACGCCGCGAGGCAGAATGACCTCGTCCTGCGCCCAGAAGACGCTGAAGCCTCGGATGCTCTTCCCCGCATGGCTTCCGGCGAGCACCTCGTAGGTGTTGTCGGCGAACGGCCGGCCGGCGGAGAACGCCTTGGGGCGGGGCACCCGGAAGGCGCGGCCGAGAACGAGGCCGGGGGGCTTGCCTGCCGGTCGAACGGTCCTGCGCTCGCCCGCGAAGGCGCGCGGATCGTAACGTCCCAGCTCGGGCCAGCCATTGCGCCCGACGGGCAGGCTGAAGCCTCGCACGATCGGACCGTTGAAGCGTGGCGCAGCGGCGAGGTAGCGGTCGACCAGCCCGAGCACGTGGGGGTCGTCGTGGAACCCGCGGGTCCAGCGTTCGAGAGCCTCCAGGACCTGCTTCGGGCGGTCGCCGGTGAAGCCCAGGTCGCGGAGCAGGCCGAGGGCGGCCTCGCGGGCCTGCATCTCCGACGCGGGATCGGGAGACCATCCTTGCGGCAGGCTGAACAAGGCTTCCGAGACCAGGTCGATGGGCTGCCACAGCCCGTGGCCGACGTGTCCCATCGCGCCAGGCAAGCCCAGGGCCAGGATCTCCTCGGGTGGCGGAGCGGTGGGATAGTGCTCCTGATACGCCCACCGCTCGACCTCGCGGTACTCGGGTGGGACCTGGTCTTCCGGCGGGATCCCGCGCTTCGCCTGGAGCAATGCCGCAGCCTCCATCATCGTGCCGGAGGTTCCCGTTGCCTCGCTCATGACCTGCGCGGGTGATGGTTCCGGACCGCTCGGAGCCCCCACCCCGGCCCTCCCCGTCAACGGGGAGGGGGCCGGAACAGAGGGGGGCGGAGAGACTGGTCCCGGCCAGCGGCTCGATCCGCCCCGCCGCACCAGCGACTGCGAAGTGTCCTCGAACACACTGTAGAGCCGCTGCGGCTCGAGGTGGCAGAGGCAGTTGCCATGGCACTCGTCGCTGCCGTCGCCGGGCCAGCCGCCGGTCTCCGCCAGGCACTGCGCCAGGCTGTCGAACGTGCGGGCCTTGCCTGGGCAGGTGATGCAGTGTTCGGCGCCGGGCGTCATGACGCGGCGGACGCGGCTGTACCTCGACGGTGTCGGCTTCGGCGTGTGCCGCGGACGCGTCGACATGGAGACCGACGGCCACGAGCGCCGCGTCGGTCAGACGGTCTACTACTCGCAGCTAGACAGCACTCACCACTACGGGTACGAGGTGAATCTCGGCGGCTTCTGACGGACGGCGCCGGGCCCCGCGCCGCCACAGGTGGTCCGCTGCGCCCCCTGGGCGCAGCGCCGACCCCGAGTCCGCGCAGGCGAACTTCGCATGGTTGCCGCGGCTTCAGCCGCCGGGCAAGCGTCGGCCACGTCGGACCACGGGCAGGATGCCCGTGCTACCCCCGATCCAGCGCCGCATTGATCTTGGTCGGCAGACCCCAGATCTTGATGAACCCCTCCGATGCCGTGTGGTCGAACGTGTCGCCCACGTCGTACGTCGCCAGGTCCTTGCGGTACAGGGCCCGCGGCGCCGTGCGGCCTTCCACCACCGCCGTGCCCTTGAACAGCCGCACCCGCACCGAGCCTGTCACGTGCGCCTGCGTCGAGGCCACGAACGCGTCCAGGTGCGGCCGGAGCGTGCCGTCCCAGAGGCCGTTGTAGACGAGCTGCGCGTAGCGCTGCGCCACACCGCGCTTGAACTCCAGCGTGTCCTTGTCCAGCGCGATGTGCTCCAGGTCGAGGTGGGCCAGATAGAGGATCGTGCCCGCCGGGCATTCGTAGATCTCACGCGACTTGATGCCCACCAGGCGGTCTTCGACGCAGTCCACCCGCCCCACCCCGTGCCGCCCGCCGATGGCGTTGAGCTGCGTGATGAGCTGCACCGGGTCCGTCGCCTCGCCGTTCAACAGGATCGGCACACCCTGCTCGAAGCCGATGCTCACCCACTCCGGCTGGTCCGGCGCGGTCAGCGGATCGTGGGTCCACTCGTAGGCGCCGGCCGGCGGCGTGTTGTCGGGATCTTCGAGCACGCCGCACTCGCAGGACCGGCCCCAGAGGTTGGTGTCGGTGCTGTAGGGGTTGTCGAGGTCCACTGGGATGGCGATGCCGTGGACCCGGGCGTACTCGATCTCGTCCTCGCGGGTCATGCCCCACTCGCGCGCCGGGGCAATGATCGTGAGGGTCGGGTCGAGCGCCTGGAAGGTGACCTCGAAGCGCACCTGATCGTTGCCCTTGCCGGTGCAGCCGTGGGCCACGGCGTCGCAGCCGGTCTCGCGGGCGACCCGCACCAGCTCGCTGGCGATCAGCGGCCGGGCGAGCGCGGTGGCGAGCAGGTACTTGTCGTTGTAGACGGCGCCGGCGCGCAGCGCGGGGAAGACGAACTCGCGGGCGAAGCGCTCCTTGGCGTCCACCACCACCGACTGCACGGCGCCGACGGTGAGCGCCTTCTGACGGATCGCCTCGTAATTGCGCTCCTCGCCGATGTCGAGGGCCATGCACACCACTTCGGCGTGGTAGGTTTCCATCAGCCATTTCACAGCGACGCTGGTGTCCAGGCCGCCGGAGTAGGCCAGCGCGATCCGCTTGACTGCCATCGCTCACTCCGAACGCCCCGCATGGGGATCTGAGGCGGATGAGGGTATCACAACTCCCTGCACCCGGCAACCTCCCGCGACGCCTATGGAGCGAGTCTCAGGGCGAGCACCGCGTGCCGGTCGGTGACCACCACCACCCGCCCGCCGAA
This sequence comes from Armatimonadota bacterium, assembly GCA_016183835.1. Taxonomy (GTDB): domain Bacteria; phylum Armatimonadota; class UBA10988; order UBA10988; family UBA10988; genus JACPDV01. Next base: position 5,220 of record JACPDV010000158.1, on the reverse strand, counting down.
CAGCTTCACCCTCCCGATCCCGTCGCCATCCGCCGGCCGCCACGTGCCCAGCGGGCGCCACTGGTCGTCCAGCAGGACCAGCCCGTCGCGCTCGGTCGCGGCGAGCACGCGCCCGCCCGGCATCGGGTCCAACGACAAGAGCGCGCCACCCAGCAGCTTCCGCCACTTGACCTCGCCCTGCCCGTCGTAGCAGACCAGGAAGCCCGCCTCGTTGCCGCTGACGATCTCCGGCTCGCCGTCGGCCTCGCGCACCAACGCGGCACGGCAGTCACCGTCGGTCCGGCGGAACCACGACTCCTTGCCCCACACCTCCCCGCCGGCGCGCTTCGCGGCCGCCCACGCGGCAGGGTCGAGCCACCCGCAGCCCACGCCCACCGACCCGCCCTGCACCACCAGCACCCGCCCGGCCGCGCCGGGCACCACCGCCTGGAAGTTGGCGAAACCGCCCCAGAACACGCCCCAGCCGTCGGTCACGACACCATCGACGGGGTCCATCAGCTTCAGCCCGCCGCCCCAGGTGTTGACCAGCAGCGTCTGCTTCGGACCCGGGCCGAGGGTCACCGCGTCGGCCGGCCAGACCGCGTGGGCGTAGACCTGGGTGAAGCGCACGAACCGGCCGTCGGCGTCGAACAGCGACACGCCGCCGTGGGTGCCCATCGCGATCTGCTGCGTCGCGTCGCCGCGAAAGTCGCCCACCGCCAGGCTGTAGGCGGACGGCTGCGGGCCGTACCAGAGATGGGTGTTGCGCACCTCCCAGCGGAGCTTGCCGAGGGGGTCCAACGCGCGCAGCCAGCCGTCCTGGGTGCCGCACAGGATCGTGAGCTGCCCCTGCAACAAGCCGGTCCACACGCTGAGCACTGGCGAGCCGTGCGTGTCCTGGTCCCAGAGCGGCTTGCCCGCCGGATCCACTGCCGCCAGGTGCCCGTCGGCGCGGCCGCAGAGCAGCTCGTCGGCGCCGTCGCCATCCAGGTCCCGGAGCGCCAAGGCGCCGACGGCCGCGCCGGGCGGGAGCAGCGTCACCAGCTCCGAGACCGGCAGTGGAGCGGCCGGCGGCGGCGGGATTGCGGGCGGAGTGGCTTCCGTCAGCTTGAGCACCACCGCCAGAGCCGCCTGGAGGCCGTCCGTGCCCAGCCGGATCCGCGCGCCGTCCGGGAGAGTCACGCCCTGCGCCACCTCGGCAAAGGTGTGCTCCGCGCGCCACTCGGGCTGCCACTTCACCGTGCCCGCCGGCTTCAGCCGCGGCGACTGCAGCGCCGCCCGCCGCTCGGCCAGCGACAGGCTGACGGTCACCGGCTCTGGCCAGTCGGCCAAGACCTGCCCGTTCACCGCCAGCCGCCGCAGGCTGGTGAGCAGCGCCTCTCCCGCGGTCAGCCGGAGAGCTGTGGCGGTGACCTCCAGCGGCCCCAGGCGGGTCACTCCGTTCGCCGGCGCGCCGTGGACGACGGTCTCCGGCCCCCTCACTAGGATCGCATCGCGGCTCAGGGCGACGGCTTGGTGCTCCGGCTGCGCGCCGGCCTTCACGCCGTAGAAGAGATTGGCGAACCGGTAGGTTGTGCCGGCCTCGAACGACCCTGCGGCGACCTCGCGGAGGAGGCGGATCTTGTACTGCCACTCGGCGGGGCTGGCGCCGGCCACGCGGTCGGACTGCGCGTAGCTCGGCGCGGGCAGCTCGCCGGGCAGGGCCAGGCTCTGCAGGTGCAGTCCGGCGGTCTCGCCGGTCACGTCCCAGGTGCGCTGGTCCGCGGCCAGGTGCGGCGTGCCGAGGGCGCGGAAGTTGGAAGTTGCAGGTCACGGCGTACTCGCCGGCCGTGGGGAGCGTGATGTCGTCGAAGACCACGCAGTAGCCGCCGCGTTCCATCTGCAGTTGCCGCACGTGCCGCGCGCCGCAGAGCGGGTCCACACCGCAGCGCAGCATCAGCAGCGGGCCCGCCTCGGCCATCTCCTCCACCCGCGCGAAGGTGCCGGTTGCGTCGGTCGCGTCGCCGCGCGAGACCGAGACGGTGTTCTGGTAGAACGGGTCGGGCTTGGTGTCGATCTGCACGAGCAGCGGCTGGCCGTAGCGGCAGTACTCGCTGATCGCGCCCGCGTCGTTGCCGCTGTAGGTCACCCCGCCGAGGCCGTCGAGGAGCAGGTACTGGTCGTCGTCACCCAGCCCGTCGCGGAAGCTGACCTTGGAGAAGGTCTTCTCGTAGGGCACCTGGTTCACCACGGGGATGCCCGCGTAGACGCGCCCGCGGCCGGCGACGAGATCGTCGTACATCAGCCGGTTGAGCGGCAGCCGGTCGAGCCCGTTGAGGTGCTCGGGCGGCCGGGCCGGGCCGGCGGTCTGGTACCAGTGGCCGAGCCAGGTGAGGCTCATGATGAAGACCTTGTAGGGCGTCTTCCTGAGCTTCTGGTCGAGCAGCCACTGCGCGCCGCCGCCCGGCTCGAGCAGCGCGGCCCGGCCGAGGATCTGCCACGCGTCGTAGCCCTCGAGCGGCCCCACGTTCTCGGCGCCGAAGTTGACGAACCGGCCGCCGTTGTCGATGCACATCGCCGCGTGGTCGGCGTTCAGGCTCGCCAGACCGCCGGTGACGTAGGCCGGCCGCGGCTCCTCCAGCGCCGCCTGCAGGAGGTGCCAGTTGCCGTCCAGCCCCCACTTGTGGTCGAAACCGTCGCAGTAGGACTGGAGCATGGTGTCGATCACCGTGCCGAAGTTGGTGCGGTTGGCCTTGACGTTGGCGGCCAGATCGCCGCTCAGCGTGCAGTGGCGCTGGACGTAGCGGCAGAGGGCGTCTCCACCGAAGATGCCGGCATACTCGTGGCGCGAGAGGACGCGGTAGCGGGTGGTGCCGTACGCCGCCAGGTCCCACTGGTACATCGCCATCTGCCCCGCCAGGAAGGCCATCACCACCTGGCCGTGCCGGCGTTGGGTCTCGGTCAGGTACGACGAGCCCGCCACCTGCTGCCACGCGCGGAGCCAGATCTCGACGTAGTAGTGCTCGTCGTCGACCGCCTGCCGGTGGGCTTCGATCCAGTCCAGGTGGTCGTACAGCGCGTCCACCGCCCGGCCGGCGAAGCGCGCGAGCGCGGGTGAGCCGTCCAGCCCGTAGCTCAGCCCCGCGTAGGCCAGCGGCAGGTCGAGCAGGTCGAGCACCCACTCGTGCGGCACCTTGCCCGCGAAGGCGGCCTGATAAGCGGCGCTGTCGGGCGCGAGGAGGCGGTTCTCCCAGTTGGGGAGGGCCGGCTCGATCTGCTCGTGGCGCCGCTTGATCTCCGCCGCGGCGGCGCTCGCGCCCCAGGTCAGCGTGAGGCGGTACGGCGACAGCACGCCCTGCCTGCTCCGCCGCAAGGTGGGCAGGTACTCGTGCAGCGCGTCGGCCACCTCCTGCGGCCCGGATCCGCCGAGGATCACCACGTTCCAGCCGAGGCCGTAAGGGTCCACCACCGTGCGCACGGTGTGGCCGCCTTGACCGGGGAAGGCGGCGTCTTCGAAGGCGAACCAGTCGATGTAGAGCCGCGACACCGCCGGGTTGCTGGACAGGTCGCCGAGGAGGAGCAGGTTCCGCCCGCCCTGCCCCAGCGGCCGCGCGACCTCGGTGCAGAGGGCGAAGCAGGGACCCTCGACCAGCTCCGCGCCGAGCACAACGGGCACGCCGGGCTGTCCGAGCGCGGTCT
>JACPDV010000158.1:0-1499 GCA_016183835.1 Armatimonadota bacterium | reverse complement strand
GTCTGCAGCTCGGCGGCGAGCGGGCGGTAAGCCGGGTCGGCCGGCACGGCGATCACAGCCTCCGGCCGGCCGTCGCGCACCAGCCAGGTGTCGGTGGCCACCGGCTTGGGCTGGGCCTCGGCGCGCACCGTGTCCCACGGCGTGCCGACCGCGAGCGGCGCGGCGCGGGCCTCGAGGGCCAGGAGCAGGACCATGGCCAGCAGACCGGAACCGCAAGACGGGCTTTCGTGCATGGGCAGAGACACTCCTGGTGATCGCCGTCCCGTTGGCAGCGGCTGAAGCCGCCGCTCGCAAGAGCAAGGTCGGCCTGCGCCGACCTCGGGATCCGAGTCCGCCAAGGCGGACTTGGCCTTCGCCAGCGGCGGCTTCAGTCGCTGATGAAGCCCGCGAACGACCCCGCAGCCATTCGCAACGTTGGCCTCACAGACCTGCGGCCCGGCCTGGTCGGATGACGGCCTGCGCGGGGTGACTGATGAACGCGATTGCTTCGTCGGCGGACCTCCTCGCAATGACGGCGACTGGCGTGTTATTGCGTTGGGTGAGGCATGCCCCATGAGGGACTCCTCGGGAGGGATGCCGCCGGCTGGTCGAATGGTGGAGCGCGTCGTGAGCCGGCCGGCGGGTGGAGGGAATTGAATATGGCGTCCCCTGAAAAGGAGGGAATTGAATATGGCGTCCCCTGAAAAGGAGGGAATTGAATATGGCGTCCCGTGAAAAGTGGCTGCTGCTGCTGCTCTGCACCAGCGCCCAGGCCGTCAACGTCAAGGACTTCGGCGCGCGCGGGGATGGCGTGGCCGACGACACCCAGGCGGTGCGCGCTGCCGTCAAGGCCATCGGGGGCATCAGCCAACCCTACCCCGGCACCGCCTACTACAACGAGATGGAGGAGCTCTACTTCCCTCCCGGCAAGTACCACCTCACCGATGCCATCACCATCGGCAGCGGCCGCTTCCGCGGCGACGGCGCCGTGATCGAGCAGGCCGATCCCGCCAAGGACACCTTCACCAGCACCTGGGCCTGGCGCATGACCATCAGCGGCTTCACCTTCCTCGGCGGGCGCAACCACCTCGTGCTCCACAACCCGAACCTCGACACCGGCCAGATCCACGTCGAGAAGTGCCGCTTCTACGGCGCCCGCGGCGTCGCGCTCGACGTGGACATCGTCTCCACCACCCTCGCCGTGCGCGACTGCGTCTTCCTCGCCTGCCGCCAGGTCTGGATCAACCGCGGCTGCGACCAGGCGGTGATGCGCGACTGCTGGATCACCACTGACCAGGAGATGCGCGACATGGCCGCCATCGAGCATCGCGGCGGGCGGCTGATCATCGAAGACCTCTGCGGCGTGCCGTTGGTCAACGGCGCCGATCAGCGCTGGATCGACAACTACGGCGCCAACCTGACCTGCCGCTCCGTGCGCTTCGGCGGCGAGGGCGGCGGCTTCACGCCGGTGGTCAGCTTCGCCCGGTACGGCACGGTCTGGGGGCCGAGCATCGTCCTCG
>JACPDV010000142.1 GCA_016183835.1 Armatimonadota bacterium | reverse complement strand
CCGCTTTCGGCGCTTGGCGCGCGACTACGAACGGCTCCCGGAGACGCTGGCGGCGCTGCATTTCGTGGTTTTCAGCATGCTCATGCTGGTCCGGGCGGCACCCACCCTGGCGGTATGGGCAAGTGCATAACAGGCTCTAGGCACACACCATGCCGGCCCTGGAGCTCGATCAGGTTGACGCCGGGTACGGCGGCCGGCGGATCCTCGAGTCCATCAGTCTCGCGGTCGGGGCCGGCGAGGTGCTGGCCATCCTGGGGCCCAACGGCGCGGGCAAGTCGACGGTCCTCCGCGCCGTGCACGGTCTGGCGCAGGTGACCGCCGGCAGCGTGAGGTTCGCGGGGGAGGACATCACCGGCGCGACGCCCGTGGCGAACCTGCGCCGCGGGATGGCCTACCTGCCCCAGGGCGGGCAGGTCTTCGCCCCGCTCACCGTCGACGAGCACCTCCGTCTGGCGTGCGCACGGCTGGGGCTGGCGGCGGGGGAGCGCGAGGCGGCCTACGCGCGGTTCCCGCAGCTCGGCGAGCAGAGGCGGCAGCGGGCGGGGTCGTTGTCGGGCGGCGAGCGGCAGCAGGTGGCCATCGCAGCGGCGCTGCTGGGCCGGCCGCAGGTGCTCCTGGCCGACGAGCCGAGCATCGGCCTGGCCCCGCGGGTGGCGCGCGAGGCACTTGAGGCGCTGGACACGGCGCGACGCGAGGTGGGGGCCGCGGTGCTGCTGGTGGAGCAGAATGCCGCGCTGGCACTCGAGTTCGCCACGCGGGTGGTGTTGCTGCTGGACGGGCGCGTGGCCGGCACGGCGTCGGCCGGGGAGTTGGCGGAGGACGAGGCACTCCGGCGGCGGTTCGTCTACGGGCTCCAACCCACCGATCCGTCCACTATGGATTGACACTCCCCGGCCCGCTTTTCATACTAGGATCAGCGGCAACGGAACCGCGTCCTGTCGTACCCGGTTGTGGCCACCCAAGTGCGGAGGCGATCGGGCAGGGGTGTGGCCAGACAGCGGCGCGCGGAGAAGTGCGGAATGTCGGATTTCATTGTCAAAGTCGGTGGCGAGGGCGGGACGGACTCGCCCACCACCGCAGGCGAGTTCATCACGCTCTCGGCCATTCGCGAGGGGAACAGTGTGTTCACGCTGCGGACCTTGCCGGCCGAGATCAAGGGCGGGCTCGCTACTTACCAGGTCCGCGTGAGCAGTGAGCACGTCAGCTCTCAGGGCGACGGACCCGATGTGCTGATGTGCATGAACCAGGAGTCCTACGACGAGCTGATCGACGAGCTCGACCTGGAAGGCGGCGTGCTGGTCTACGACACCGACAGCGTGCAGCTCGCACCGCAGAACGGCGCCGACCATCGGCTCTACTACGGGGTGCCGATGACCTCCATCGCCAGCGATGAGGTGAAGGAGCGCCGGACCAAGAACATGGTGCTCCTGGGCGTGTTCTCGGCCCTCTTCGGCCTGGGTCTGGACACCCTCAAGCGCTGTGTCGAGGACAAGTACGGGCGCCGTGGGCCGGAGCTGGTGCAGCTCAACCACGCGGCCCTCGATGCCGGCGCCCGGTTCGTCGCCGAGAAGCTGAAGAAAGCCGACCCCTTCTGGTTCCAGCCCAACCCCGAGCGCAGCGGGGTGGAGCGCATGGTGGTCGACGGCTCCGATGCCGTGGCCATGGGCGCCGCGGCCGCGGGGCTGCAGGTCTACGCCGGTTACCCCATCACCCCGGCCAGCGACATCATGCACTGGCTGGCCAAGTTTCTGCCGCAGTTCGGCGGCACGGTGATCCAGACCGAGGACGAGATCGCCGCCCTCGGCTGCTGCCTCGGCGCCAGCTTCGCCGGGGCCAAAACCATGAGCGCCACCAGCGGACCAGGGCTCTCGCTGATGACCGAGATGCTGGGTCTGGGCGTGATGTGCGAGCTGCCCGTGGTGGTGGTGGACGCTCAGCGCGGCGGCCCGGCCACCGGGCTGCCCACCAAGTGCGAGAACGGCGACCTCAACATCGCCGTGCTGGGCACCCACGGCGACGCGCCGCGGATCGTCGTGGCCCCGGCGAACATCCGAGACTGCTTCTACGACACGGTGGGCGCCTTCAACCTTGCCGAGAAATACCAGAGCCCGGTGATCCTCCTCAGCGACCAGTCGATGGCGATGCGCACGCAGGCGATGGAGCCGCCGGACGTGGACACCATCCAGCGGCACGACGAGCACGGCTCGCCGAGCACCAACAACGGCACCCTGGCTGCGGCGATGATGGACAAGCGCTACCGGAAGGTGCAGGCGGCCAGGTTTGAGAGCGGGTGGTCGCGCACCCACGGGCCGGAGACGGCGAAGATCGGCGCGATCGGCTGGGGCAGCCTGGAGGGCGCGCTGGCCGAGGCGGTGGACCGGATCAACGCCAACGGTGGCACCGCGCGGATGCTGCACCTGCGCATGCTCGCGCCGCTGCCGGTGGAAGAGATCGAGGCGTTCGCCGCCACCGTCGACAAGGTGGTGGTCTGCGAGCTGAACTTCAGCGGCCAGCTCAACCACATGATCCGCGCCGAGACGGATGTGCGGTCCTCCCTGATCCGCAAGTACGACGGTGTCCCATTCACCCCGCGGGAGCTTGCCGCGGCCCTGCAAGAGGAGCTTAACCATGGCTGAAGTCGCCCAGGCACAGACCCTTCACGAGGCCGAGCCCCGGCGTGCGAAGGACTACCGTAGCGCCGTCGATCCCATCTGGTGCCCCGGCTGCGGCGATTTCGGCGTGCTGTCCGCGGTGTCCGAGGTTTTCGCCGAGCGCAACATCGACCCGGACAACGTGGTGATCGTGTCCGGCATCGGCTGCAGCGGGCGGTTCCCGGCCTTCCTCCGCTGTTACGGCTTCCACGGCGTGCACGGCCGCGCGCTCCCCACGGCCACCGGCGTCGCCCTCGCCAACCCGAAGCTGCGAGTCATGGTGGTCGGCGGCGACGGCGACGGGTTGAGCATCGGCGCCGGCCACTTCCCGCACGCCGCGCGGCGCAACGTCGACCTCACCTACCTGCTGCCCGACAACGAGATCTACGGCCTGACCAAGGGGCAGATCTCGCCCACCACCACGGACCTGAGCCTGGCCAAGAAGGCGCTCAGCTCGCCTCACGGCTCGTGGGAGCAGCCGGTCAACCCGGTGGGGCTCGCCCTCTCCTACGGCGCCAGCTTCGTCGCTCGCGCCTACAGCGCGCAGCGCAAGGAGCTGAGCAAGGTCATCGACGAGGCCCTCGCCCACCGCGGGTTCAGCTTCGTCCAGGTGGTCTCGCCCTGCACCACGTTCTACAACAGCTACAAGACCATCACCCCGAAGGTCCGGTTCATCGACGACGAGCACAACATCCACGACCGCAACGGCGCGCTCCAGCTCGCCTACGACCGGCGGCACGTGTGGCTCGGCGTGTTCTACCGCGACCCCGACCGGCCCACCCTGCAGGACCAGTTCCAGCACATCCGCGAGGTCTCGGCCGGCGGCCGGCAGCGCGCGCTGAACGACATCTTCCGGCAGTACACGTAGGTCACGGCAGCACGTGGAGCGGTCAGAGTCCCATCCGGCGCCCGACGTCCACGCACAGGGCCGCCCCGGCGAGCGAGATCACCACGCCGAGCGCGATCATCCATCCGTTGACCTGGATCTCGTGGCCGATCTCCCCGGAGACGGCTGCCGCCATCACTGCGGCGCCAGCCACGACGGTTGCCGAGCCGAGCCCGAGCTGGGCGAGGTACCGGGCGGCAATCCGCGCCGTGCTCGCTCCGCCGCGAGCCCGTCGAGTCGGTGCCGCTGCCGCCAGCGCCCGGCCGACGCCGACCCAGCCGCTGACCGCCAGCCCGAACAGGCCCACACCCAGCAGCACAACCGTGGCGTACCACGCACCACGCGCCCGGACCAGCTCGGCACCCAGCACTGCCGCGCAGATTCCGACCCAGGCGAGGGGCAACAGCAGCACCGTCTCGACCAGCAGCAGCACGACGGCATCGTCATCGGGCTTCGCCTGGCCGTCTGCCCGCAACCGCGCCCCGCAGGCGGCGCAGAACTGACCGTCAGCCAGGACTGGCTGGCCACACTGAGAGCAACTCCGACTTTGTGCTGCGGACCCCATTGTTTGGCTCTCTGCTATTCTGCGCTGCCTTCGCCGTGGCTGTCGAGTCGACTTGCGGCGGCCGGACTGGCATTGACGTCTCGCGGAGCGCCTCCTACACTTCCCCCATGCCGAGCCAATCCAGCCGCGAGCTCGAAACCGTGCCCAATCCGAAGCCGGAGCGGGACTACGTCGTCCGCATCGAGTGCCCGGAGTTCACCTGCGTCTGCCCGCGCACCGGACAGCCGGACTTCGCGGTGATCCGCATCGAGTACGTGCCCGACCAGAGTCTGCTCGAGCTGAAGGGCATCAAGCTCTACCTGTGGAGCTACCGCGACGAGGGCACGTTCCACGAGGCGGTGGTGAACCGGATCCTGGATGATTTCGTGCGCGCCTGCCGTCCGCGGCGGATGCACGTGACGGGCGACTTCAACGTGCGGGGCGGGATCCACACGGTGGTCACGGCGGAGTACACGGCGGGCGACCCGAGCGTGCCGTGAAGGTGGGTGGGGGGATGCCGAGGGCGGGACTCGAACCCGCATAAGCAAAAAGCTCACTGGATCCTGAATCCAGCGCGTCTACCAATTCCGCCACCTCGGCAAGTGGGTGGATTGTACCCCCGATGCCGCGACTCCGTCAACGGTTCAGGACAGGGGTTCCGCGGGCTCCGTCCAGTCCTCCACCTCGAGACCGGGCAGACCGGCGAAGTGGCGGAGGTTGTGGGTTACGAGGACAAGGCCATGCACGATGGCAGTCCCGGCAATCAAAAGGTCGGCTCCCTTGAGCGTTCGGCCCACTCGCCGCTGCTCGGCGTAGATCGTGGCGGCTACGTCTGCGGCGGCCACCGTTAGCGGAAGCACGACCGCCCCCTGTGCAATCACCAAGAAGCGATCGAGGTCCGCGCGCGTGTCGTGATGCCGTAGACCACTCACGATCTCGTACCAGGTCACCACGCTCAGGCTGAGCGGTAGATACTGCAGGTAGGCCGCCACCCGAGCGACAACCTGGGGGTGCGCTTGGAGGAAATACGAGAGGATGTCGGTGTCAAGCAGGATCGGTCGCATTGTCCGGCCGGTCGCCGAAGAACCCTCGCCGCCGTGCGTAGATGTCTGCGAGGAACTCGTCCATCTCCTCGTCGCTCATGTCGGACCACGCGCCGACACAACTCATGATCGCCGCACGGCGCTCTTCCAGACCGGCATCGGGGGCCTCATCCACCACGATCGTGGCCCGGTGATGGCCTGGAGCCAGCCCAACCGGCGCGCGGGCCACCAACGACCCGTCCGCCGTCACCTCCGCCACCGTCTCAATCGTGCGCATCGCCACGGACTGCACCTCAGGCGGGCACGTTCCCGCCTCCGCCAACAACCACCCGCGCGACCGGCCCGACCGGCTTCAGCCCTGCGGCGGCGGGGCCAGCGCGCCTTCGGGCCAGGTGGTGATCTCGCCCGTGCCCAGCCGCTTGTAGTCGCGCAGGAACACGTCCTCCGGCGCCTGCAGGCCCAGCTTCCGGCTGATGCCGTCGAAGGCCGGGTTGAACGCCACCGCGGTCACGTAACCCACCAGGAAGTCCTCGGGCTTGGACTTGAAGTCCGCCCAATGGTCCCAGGCCACCGACGACGCCTTCTTGACCGTGGACCAGTACTTGCGCTCGAGGTCCTTGGGGTCGATCTTCTCGGCCGCCAGCACGAAGTCGGGCAGCGTGGCGGCGGCGTCGGCGGTGCCCCACAGGTCCTCGGCCGTGACGTTGTGCCCGCCCTTGGTGAGCCGGGCGTATTCCGCGTTGATCTGCGCCGGGACGCCGATGATGCCGATCACGTTGTCCTCGGAGCGAACGGCCATGAAGCTGCCCAGCTCCCCCATCCCGGGCACCAGGTCGCTCAGCCCGGGCAGCGTGCCCAGGCCGCCCATCTTGCCGCGGGTGTAGAAGCGCCGCAGCTCGACGATCCCCTGCCCGATCAGGGCCTGCGGCAGACGCGCATCATAGGCCGTGCCCGCCTCGTCCCAGTGGATCATCATCCAGTGCATGTGGCTCATCATCGCCAGGAAGCAGCTCACGTAAGCATCGCCGGCAGCGCGGGGATCCACCTCGGTGCTGGTGTGCAGCAAGGCCAACGCCTTCTCGTAGATGTCGTCGCTGATCTGGTCCAGCTCGCTGGTGCCCTGGCCGCCGCCGCCCATCATCCCGCCGCCCATCCCGCCGCTCTCGCCACCGCCCGCGCCGGCGCCGCGCGGCCCCATCCCGCTGGGACCGGCGGCGCCCTTGCCACCGCCCGGCACGCCGCCACCGCCGCCACCGGCCGCGCCCATCATCCCGCCGCCCATGCCGCCGGTGTCCTTCTCGGACATGTCCGGCAGCATCCCGGCCTCCTTGACCTTGTCGAACAGCTCATACTCCCAATGCGCCCGCAGCGCCCCCATGTGGACGAACATGCGGTGCACGCTGCGGTCGGCCAGCAGCTTGCAGCGGTACACTTCGGGGTCGTCCGGCTTCAGGGCCATGTAGCAGGTCAGGTGGAAGAGCCCCAGGTAGTCGTTGGCCTCGGTGCCGTAGGCGCCGGCGTAGATCAGCCCCAGCCGCTTGTGCGCCTTCCAGTGCGAGGGATCGATCGTCACCGCGTTCTGGTACTGGTCGAGCGCGAAGACCCAGCGATTGAGGTAGACGTCGATGTAGCGCGCATTGATCGTCTGCTTGAACCGCTCGAAGGCCGCGTCGCTCAGCCGCTCGGCCGCCCGGCCGCGCTGGTAGAAGGCCTCCGCGCGCTGCGCCGCGGTCGCTGGTCTCGGTGCGGCCGCAGGCTTCGGCGCGGCGAGCGCCGCGGCACACAACGTCAGGAGCAGCAGGGCAGACCTCATGGGCGTCTCCATGCCAACCGGTTTGGACCGGACAGACTCGCCAAAGTCGCTACCCAGTCTATTCCCATCGGTGCACCCGAGTCAATCCGCTTCTGGAGCGGGAAGTTGGCGAAGCGGGGAGGTGGGGAAGCAGTCGGATCCGGGCTTGCGCGCAGCTCTGACCACCTCCCCACCTCCCGCGACCTACCTGAACCCATACTGGTGAGCCAGCAGATCCGCCAGCTCCGGCCAGAGCATCATCGCCAACGCACCGACCACCAGGAACGGCCCGAAGGCGATGGCCTCCCGCCGTCCCATCCGCCGCACGAGCAGCAGGGCCAGCGCCACCATCGCCCCGACAATCACCGCCACCATGAAGAACGTCCAGAACCGCCGTCCCGGCCCCAGGAGGAACCCCAGCGCACCGGCGAGCTGCACGTCGCCGCCGCCCATCGCCTCCTGCCCGTAGACCAGCCGGCCCACCCGCACGATGCTCTCGAACACTACCCACCCCAGCGCCGCGCCGCCCAGCGCCGCCGCCGGCGTGGGGGGGAAGCGCGGCGGCCCGGTCCCCGCCAGCGACGGCCACAGCCAGCCCAGCACCGCCGCCGCCACCCCGGCTGCCGCCACCGTCACCGTCAGCGGCAGGGGGATGATCTTGTGCCGTACGTCGGTCATGAACCCGGCGAGCAGCGCCGCGCCGGCCACGCAGTAGGCGGCGCTCGCCAACGACGCGCCCCAGCGGTAGACGATGGCGCCGAAGACAAGCGCCGTGGCCGCCTCGACCCAGGCGTACTGGCTGGACAGCGCCACGCCGCAGTAGCGGCAGCAGCGGCCGCCGAGGAGGTAGCTGAAGACCGGCACCAGATCGCGCGAAGCCAGCTCCGTGCCGCAGCAGAAGCAGTGGCTCCGCGGCCACACCACGGACCGCTCGCGCGGCAGCCGGAAGATCAGGACGTTGACGAAACTGCCCACGCAGGCGCCGGCCAGCACCGCGAAGAGGGTGAGCACCAACCGGACCGGCTCGTCCAAGTCACTGGCTCAACTGGTCGATGATGGCCACCAGCGGGAGGAACATGGAGATCACGATGAAGCCCACCATGACGCCCAGGAAGACGATCATGATCGGCTCCAGGGCGGCGGTGAGGGACTCCAGCATGGCCTCCACTTCGCTTTCGTAGAAGTCGGCCACCTTCGAGAGCATCTGGTCGAGCGCGCCGGTCTCTTCGCCGATGGCGACCATCTGCACCACCATCGGCGGGAACATGCCGCTGTCCTTGAGGGGCTTGGCGATCTCCTCACCCTCGCGGATGGCAGTGCGCGCGTTCATGATCGCCGAGGAGATGATCTCGTTGTCCACGGTGCCCGCGGTGGTCTCCATCGCCGAGAGGACGGGCACGCCCGAGCCCAGCAGCGTGGAGAGCGTGCGGGAGAACCGGCCGAGGGCGATCTTGTGGCCCAGGCTGCCGAACACCGGCACGCGCAGCTTACACCAGTCGTAGATGCGCTTGCCCGAGCGGGTGGACTTCCACTTCCTGAACAGCACCAGGAAGCCGAACAGGACCGGCCAGGTGATGTAGAACCGCTTGAACATCCAGGTCAGCATGAAGTCCGAGGTGTTCTTCAGGATCAAGGTGGGCGTGGGGAAGTTGGTCACGCCCAAGTCCTTGAAGAGCTGGATGAACTTGGGCAGGATGAACGTCATCAGGAACGTCACGATACCGAAGGCCACCAGCATGACCATGACCGGGTAGGTCATGGAGGACTTGATCTTGCGGCGCAGCTCCTGGTCGCGCTCGAGGAACACGGCCAGGCGCTCGAGGGTCTCGTCGAGCACACCGCCCACCTCGCCGGCGCGGACCAGACCGATGAACAGGTTGTTGAAGATGTTCGGGTAGCGCTGGAGCGACTTGGAGAGGCTCTCGCCCGCCTCGACCTGTTGCTGCAGGTCGCGGATGATCTCCTTCAGCTTGTAGGAGCTGGACTGCTCTTCGAGGACGGTGAGGCAGCGGATCAGCGACACGCCGGCGTTCATCATGGTGGCGAACTGCCGGCAGAAGATCGAGAGGTCCTTGCCCTTGACGCGCCCGAAGCTGATCAGCGGCTTCTTGCGCTTCTGCCTCGTGCCGCCCGCGGCCTGGCCCTGGGCCCGCCCCTTGGCCTGGACCTGCGACACCTCGGTGGGGAAGTAGCCCTGGGCCTGGAGCCGTTGCCGCAGGACCTCCTCGTTCTCGGCCTCGGTCGTGCCCTTCTGCACTTCCCCCGAAGCCGTCTTGGCCACATAGCTGAAGGTCGGCATCGTCTTCTCCAGGGCTAGCGCCGCGTGGGCCTCACCGGCCCGCCGCCCGCGCGTCCACCGCCCGCCTGCGCCTCTTCTTCATCGGAGCCGAAGATCAGTTTCTTCAACTCCATCTGGTTGACCGCCTTGGCCATCGCATCGTCGTAGGTGACCAGGCCGCGGTGGTACAGGTCGCGCAGGCACTGGTCCATGGTTACCATACCCAATTCCGCATTGGTCTGCATCACGGTCATCATCTGATGCGCCTTGGCCTCGCGGATCAGGTTGCGGATGGCCGGGTTGCAGATCATGATCTCCTGCGCGCAGACACGGCCGGGCTGGCCCGCGCGAGGGAGGAGCTGCTGGCTGACCACCGCCACCAGGTTGTTGGCCAACTGCACCCGGGCCTGCGCCTGCTGGTCGGCGGGGAACTG
>JACPDV010000141.1 GCA_016183835.1 Armatimonadota bacterium | reverse complement strand
GGTGCAGATTCAGCCGGGACAACGCCTCGACACCGTTTGGGTATCGAACCGTGACGTTGCGAACGACGAGCATGTCGTCTTTCTCGCGTCACGCCCACTACCGCCGACGGCCGTGAGCGCCAAACCACCACGGAGTATAGCACCATCACTGCCGGCGGTCAAACGGGGCACGCCGCTGGCCGGCTGGACAAACCAAGGCCGCGCAGGCGGCCTTCGTCTTCCCAGCCGGTCCTTCAGGGCCGGTCCGGTTCCGCCTCCAGCCGCCCGAGACCGTACTCGACGCTGTCCACCAGGGCTTCCCAGCTCGCCTCGATGACGTCGCTCGAGACGCCCACGGTGCCGAACTCGAAGCCGTTGACCCGGGTCTGCACCAGCACCCGCACCCGTGCCGCCGTGCCGGCGGCCGAGTCGAGCACGCGGACCTTGAAGTCGGTCAGGTGGAACCGCGCCACGTCAGGGTAGAACTCCTCCAGGGCCTTCTTCAGCGCCAGGTTGAGCGCGTTGACGGGGCCGTTACCCTCGGCGGCCGTGTGGCGGACGTCGCCGTTCACGCGCAGCTTCACCGTCGCCTCGTGCACGGTGCCGCCCTCGCCCTCGCGGTCCAGGCGCACCCGGTAGTAGAGCAGCTCGAAGTGCGGCCGGAAGTCGCCCAGCGCGCGCTTGGCGAGGAGCTCGAAGCTGGCCTCCGCCGCTTCGAACTGGTAGCCCTCGGCCTCCAGGTCCTTGAGCCGCTGCAGCAGTCCGCGCACCGTGGCGCTGCCCTTGTCCAGCGCGGGGTACATGCGCTCCAGCTTCCACACCAGCGTCCCGGCGCCGGCCTGATCGCTGACCAAGACGCGCCGCTGGTTCCCCACCCGCTCGGGCGGCACGTGCTCGTAGGCCTGCGGGTTTTTCTGCACGGCGTCGATGTGCATGCCGCCCTTGTGGGCGAAGGCGCTGCCGCCCACGAAGCCCTGCCGGTCGTCGTGGTGCAGGTTGGCCAGTTCGCTGACCAGCCGCGAGACCTCCGTCAAGTGCGTGAGCTGCTCCTCGTCGATGGCCTGGTGGCCCAGCTTAAGCACCAGGTTGGGGATGATCTGGCAGAGGTTCGCATTCCCGCAGCGCTCGCCGAAACCGTTGATGGTGCCCTGCACGTGGTTGGCGCCGGCCTTGACCGCCATCAGCGCGTTGGCCACGCCGCAGCCGGCGTCGTTGTGGGTGTGGATGCCCACCGGCCGGCCGAGGGTGTCGATCACGGTCTTCACCACGTCGTGGAGGGTGAGCGGGAGAGTGCCGCCGTTGGTGTCGCAGAGCACCAGGCGCGAGGCGCCGCCGCGCGCGGCGGCCTCCAGGGTGGCCAGAGCGTAGGCGGGGTCGGCGCGGTAGCCGTCGAAAAAGTGCTCGGCGTCGTAGATCACCTCGCGGCCGTGAGCGGCCAGGAAGGCGACGCTGCTCTCGATCATGGCCAGGTTGGTGACCAGGTCGGTGCGCAACACCTCGGCCACATGGAGGCCCCACGACTTGCCGAACAGGCAGGCGACGGAGGTGCCCGCGTCGAGCACCCCGCGGAGCTGCGGGTCGTCCTCGGCGGGCAGGCTGGCGCGGCGCGTGGAGCCGAAGGCCACAATCCGGGCGTGGCGGAGCGTCAGGTCCGCGACGCGGCCGAAGTACTCACGGTCGGCCTCGTGGGTGACGTTCGGCCAGCCGCCTTCGATGAAGGCCACGCCCAGGCCGTCGAGGGCGCGGGTGATGCGCAGCTTGTCCTCGACGGTGAACGAGACGCCTTCGGCCTGCGCGCCGTCGCGCAGGGTGGTGTCGAAGATCTCGACGTATAACATGCTCTGCTCCACTGTCTGCCATCTCGACGTATAACATGCTCTGCTCCACTGTCTGCCCCCCTCTCCCGCCGGGAGAGGGTGTCGGAATCGGAGCCCGCGACGGGACCTGCACCCTTAGCGCCGCCTGGGCATAGGCCCGCCAGTAGGACGCCGCGCCGGGTCGCAGCCGGATCGCGCGCCCTAACGCCCGCCTCGCGGCAGCCCACTGGTGCGCCTCCAGGTGCGTCCAGCCGCGGTCGAACGCCACCCGCGCCAGCGCGTGGCGCAGGCAGCGCTTGCGCCGCAGCTCCGGGAACTCGTCCAGGAACTCGCGGTAGGCCGCCAGCTCCGCGTCGTGCCAGGTGCCGCTGCGCTTCGCCTCGCCGGTGAGGCTCGCGGCCGTCTGGTAGTAGTCGGTCAGCACCTCCGGCAGGTAGTGCACCTCGCCGCGCAGGCCCAGCCGCAGCCAGAGGCCGAGCTCCTCGGCGGCACGGCGCGAAGGGTGCATCCCGCCCGCCGCCAGCCAGGCGCTCCTCCGCACCAAAGCCGTGCTGCAAGGCACGCAGTTCTCGTGGCAGAGCCGCTCGAACGGCACGAGTCCCGGATCGAGACCGTACCGGTCACGGAGCAGGATCTCGCGACGCTCCACCTCCGCCGGCCGGCCCTCCCGGCTGACCACGGTGAGGCACTCGTAGTCGGTGGCGGAGAGCACCACGTCGGGGTGGTCGGCGAGGCTGTTGAGCTGGTGCATCAGCTTGTGGGGCCGCCACTGGTCGTCGCTGTCGAGGAGGGCGATCCACTCGCCGCGGGCCAGCGCCACGCCGCGGTTCCGCGCGCCGCCGGGGCCGGTGTTGGCCTGTCGGACGAGCACCAGGTCGTCGCTCACGGCGGGTGCCACCGGCTCCGGCGAGCCATCGTCCACGACGATGATCTCGTACGCGTCGAAGGTCTGCCGGCGGACGCTGGCGAGGGCGTCGTCGAGGGTCTTCGGCTGCCAGGCGGGGATGACGACGCTGACCCGCGGGTCCGAGTGGACCCGCGGACCGCGGTACACGTCCACCAC
>JACPDV010000140.1:19002-21008 GCA_016183835.1 Armatimonadota bacterium | reverse complement strand
GCTACCTCGTCTTCGTCGCGCCGCTGGCGGCGGTGGTCGCCGGCGTTGGTCTGTCGCCGGCCGGGGGATCGGGCTGGACGCGGGCCGCCCGGGCCGGGCTGCTCGTGCTGGTGGCCGCGGCAACCGTGGTTGCGCTCCGCGGCTACTTCGCCGACCTCCCCGAGGACTGGTCCATCTGGTCGCAGATCGGCGACGACACGCCGGGCACCGACGCCTGGGCCGCCAAGCAGCTCGCCCGGCTGGCCGACCCCGCGCAGCGCCCGGGGCTCGAGGCCGCCGCCGCCGACTACGCCGAGTTCGCCCGCGGCTGGGACGCGCGCGAGTCGATCCTGGCCTACGACACGCGCTTCGTCGCGCCCTTCCTCCGCGAGCGCTACCACACGCTCGCGGCGGTCAACCGGGCCTGGGAGATCGCCGTCGAAGACTTCTCCCTGGTCTCCGCCGGCGAGTGGAGCGGGGAGCCCATCGACCAGCCCAGCTTCGTGCCGTTCGTCGACGTGCGCTACGTGGACCTCCTGGCCTTTCGGGAGGCCTACCGGCGCAACGTCTACACCCCGTTCCTGGCGGGCGCGCCGGCCGGCTGCCTGCGCCCTGCGGCGCTGCGCTACCTGTGGGAGGAGTTCGCGTCCAAGGAGCTGGGTGACACCTCGCCCGCGTTCCGCTGCTCTCTCTCTTTCCCGGTCGCCGCCGGCACGGGTGGGAAGGTGGAGGCGGCTTGGCTCAAGTTCCTCGCCGGCGGCTTCCCGCTCCGCCACGTGGCCGTGCGGGTGAACCCGGGCCGGCAGGCGGCGTTCCGCGAGTTCCTCGTGCGCCGATTCCGCAACCTGGCCTACTTCAACAACGTAATGGGCGGCTCCGCGCTCCAATGGCAGCCGGTGGCGAGCTGGGATGCGGTGCGGCTCACGCCGACCGTGCCCGACGGCCCGCTGGCCAAGGTCTGGATGGACTTCGTCAAGGAGTCGGTGCCGGTGCGGGAGTGGGCGGTCCGCGACACGCTCCCCGAGCTGGCCTTCCAGCAGCTCGCCCTGCGGCGCCACGGCGATCTGGCGGGGGTGAACGCGGCGTACGGCCTGCACCTGACGCAGATCGAGCAGCTCGGCATCCCCTTCGGCGAGGCGCTCCTGGTGACCTTCGCGGACCGCGAGTGGGGGTTCGTCCGCGACCGGCTGACGGGCAACTACGCGACGGTGATCGACTACCTGTTCCACCGCGGCCGGGCGGTGCGCAACACGGTGGTGCTGGTGCTCCTGGCCATCGTCATCACGCTCACGGTCAACCCGCTGGCGGGCTACGCCTTGAGCCGCTTCCGCCTCCGCGCGGGCGAGAAGGTGATCGTCTTCTGCCTGGCCACGATGGCCTTCCCGGCGGCGGTGGCGGCGATCCCGGGCTTTCTGCTCTTGCGCGACCTGGGGTTGCTCAACACTTTCGCCGCCCTGGTGCTCCCCGGCGCGGCGAACGGGATGACGATCTTCCTCCTCAAGGGCTTCTTCGACTCGCTACCCAAGGAGCTGTACGAGGCGGCGAACATCGATGGCGCGCCGGAGTGGATGGTCTTTTGGCGCATCAGCGTGCCGCTGGTCAAGCCGATCCTGGCGCTGAGCATGCTCAACGCGTTCATCTACGCCTACAACGGCTGGGAGTGGGCGATCATCGTCTGCCAGGACCGGCGGATGTGGACGGTGGCGGTGTGGACCTACCAGTTCTCGCAGACGCTGAACGGCACGCCGTGGCTCGTGATGGCGGCGTTCATCGTCAACTCGTTGCCGGTCCTGCTGGTCTTTCTGTTCTGCCAGAAGGTGATCCTGCGGGGGATCATCCTGCCGCAGATGAAGTAGCGCACCGTCGACCGCCGACCGAGGAGCCTCCCATGGCGCTCCGCGTCACCCAACCGCATGACACGCCAGCGCGCGCGACTGCCTCCCCTGCGGCAGCGGGCGAGGGCTGGGGTGGGGGTTCCCGCCGGTGCCACCCCGCGGCGGAACCCCCCTCCCGCCTCCCCCCGCTTC
>JACPDV010000140.1:9682-18945 GCA_016183835.1 Armatimonadota bacterium | reverse complement strand
CACCGCCGGCCGGGCCGGCGGCAACGTGTTCCTCGACAACGGCCTCTGCCGGCTCGAGCTGGACGCCGCCACCGGCGCCGTCGCCTCCCTCACGCCCGGGCCGCCGTCGCTCCGCGGCCAGTGGTTCGAGGTCGTCGAGGAAGACCGCGCCGGCCTCCAGTCGTGGGAGTTCTGGCGGCATGGTAACGAAACCATCTTCACCGGCGGACCGGCCGAAGTGCGCGCGGGAGTCACGGCCGGCGTGGCGACAGCGCACCTCGTCTGGCGGCGGCCCAACGGGCTGGTGATCCAGGGCGAGGCCGAGTTGCGCGCCGGCGAGCGCGGGCCGCGCCTGCGCCTCCGCGTGAGCAACGAGTCCGGCGCGGCGCTGGTCGACACGCTCCGCTTCCCGGTGCTGCGCGGGATCCAGCTTGGCGACGGGGCCGACGACTGGTTCACCTGGCCCCACACCCTCGGCGCCACCTTTCGCGTGCAGGGCTTCCAGCCCGGCGAGCGGCTGGAGCACGCCTACCCCGACTTCATGTACATGCAATGGCTCGATCTCTACGACCGCGAGCAGGGCGTGTACCTGGGCTGCCTCGACGACTACGGCTGGTGCAAGGACCTGTTCATCGGCCGCGACGAGGCCGGCGCGAGCCTGATGGGGATCACCTTCCCCGGCTGCTGGGTGGCCACCGCCGGCGACGCGTGGACCACGCCGTGGGTGCAGATCGCTGCTCATCGGGGCGACTGGCGCGCCGGCGCCGACCTCTACCGGCCCTTCGCCGAGCACGCCTTCGGCCCGCTCGACCCGCCCGAGCGCGTGCGCGAGATGCCCACCGCCAATTGCTGGCTCGCCCACCACGCCAGCGACGGCGACATCGGCAAGCTGTTCGAGATCCAGCAGCAGGGGCCGATCCACGCCGCCTACCTGATGAAGTCGCTCAACACCTCGACACCCGAAGGCTGGGACGGCTTCCGCGGCTCGGGTCTTGAGCTGCAGACCGCGTTCTCGAAGCTCCGTGCGCTGGGCGGCTCGCCGGCGTTGTTCACGTTCGACCGCGCGCCGTTGATGGGCCATCCCAACTACGCCGCCTACATCGGCCGCTGGACCGACCAGCGCCGTGACGGGAGCTACGCCGAGGGCTTCCGAGACCTGATGCCCGCCCCCTTCGACCCGGACCTTGTGCGCGCGAGGGTGGGCGAGGCGGTGCGCTGGGTGCGCGGGTTCGGGATCGACGAGATCCACTTCGACACCGCTGCCACCACCAGCCCCAGCCTGGCCGGGCCATGCTACCGCGCGGGGCAGAAGCAGCGGCCGAACGAGGTGCCGCACTACTTCAAACTGCTCTACCGGGCGATTCGTGACGCCTGCCGACAGTCCAACCCGGAGTTCCTCCTCCGCGCGGAGCACTGCGCCGACTTCTTCTTCCCCGAGTTCCTCACGTCCACCGCCCACTTCTTCGAGACCGGCAACGTGGTGACGAAGCACCATCCCCCGGACGACGCGCGGATGCTGCCGATCCTCTTCCGCTACACGCTCCCGCGCCATGCGGCGCTCGAAATGCCGAGCATGAGCAACAGCGACTTCTGGACCTACGGCTACGGCATGGGCTACGGCTTCCACGGCGGCGGGCCGTCTTGGTGCTTCAACCCCGGCGTGCGCGAGGCCGAGAGCCCGCCCGGCGAGCTGCTCCATCGCTACAACTTCCTCGACGAGGAGTGGCGCACGTACTACGACTTCCGCGTCGGGTTCGAGGAGGCGGTGGTGGACGCCGAGCGGTCGGACGAGGTCGCCGAGGCGCGGCTCGACAGGCAGTGGCGTCGGTGCGGCTTCCCCGGCCCGCTGGTGGCGGTGACGCACTCCGGCGGCGGGCGCGAGGTGACGCTCGGGCAGTGGTTCGCGCTCAGCCACACGCAGTACTTCGGCGAGCGGTTCGTCGGCCAGGAACGCCCGGCGCCGCGCCCGGTGACCCTCCGCGTCCCGACCCGCTTGGCGCATCCGCGAGCCAGGCTGTTCGACTCGCGGGGCTTGACGGCCATCCGCCCGGCCATCAGCAAGGGGATGGTGGAGTGCGAAGTGCCCGACCCCACCTGCTTCGCCCTCGAGGTCTACGACGGGCCGGCGGTGACCCTGTCGCTGCCACACACCGCCCAGCCTGGCGCGGCAGCGGAGGTGCGGATCACGGTGGACCAGCCCACGCCGCGCCAGGGCGAGCTGACGCTCAGCCTGCCCGCCGGCTGGCCCGCCGTCAAGCCGATCGCCGTGCCGGCGAAGGCCAGCTTCACGACGACGGCCCAAGTCCGTGTGCCGGCAGGGATCTTCGGGCGCCACTACCCCGTCAAAGTGGTCCTCCGCAGCAGCGGCCTGACCCGCAGCGCGGCGGCGCACCTGCGGGTGATGGAGCCCCTGACCGTGCTCTACGGCTTCGAGACGCCGGACGTCGGCGATCTCCACGGCGTGGTCCCCGGCCGCCGGGCGAGGCTGACCGTCACGCTGGTCAACAACGCGCCGCGCCCGGTGCCGCTCGAGGTCGTGGTGGACGGCGAGCAGGTCAACGGAAAGGTCGAGGCGGTGGCCGACGCGGCGGACCTGCGCGAGTTGGGCCGGCCCGAGGGGGCGCTGCGGAAGTGGATCGACGGCAAGGGCCCGGTCCCGGGCAACACGGTCATCCGGACGTTCGACTTCGACTGCACCGGCGTGCCAGCGCGGCCGGTCAGGCTGCAGGTGCGCGCCGGCGGCAAGCCCGCCTTCACCGCCGACGCCTGGCCGCGGACGCGGCTGATGGACCTCAACGGCGAGTGGAAGCTGCGGCTCATCGGCGATGGCCGGGCGCAGGTGGGCGGCGCCGAGCGGGGCGATAACCTGGACGTGGACGCTGTCACGCCGGCGGTGTGGGACGGCGGCTGGCAGACGGTGAAGACCCCGGCCCGCCTCGACCCGGATGCGCGGCGCGACAAGAGCTGGGGGATCTACCGGCGCCTGGTGTTCATCCCCGCCGAGTGGCAGGGCGCGGAGATCCGGCTGCGGCTGACCAACACCGGCGCGCCGTGGGGCGCCGGCGGCACGCTGAACCTGGTCTACGTCAACGGCTGGCCGTGCGGGCGGATCGGCTACGAAGGCGAGTGCGTGGTGGCGCCGTTCCTGGTCTTCGGCGGGTGGAACCTGCTCGCGGTGGCGAGCGCGCGGCCAAACAGCCTGGTGGAGCCGTACTTGTTCGTCCGCGACGCCCCGGCGCCCGAGCGCTTGCGGCCGGCGGAGCCGGTGGAGCGGCCGGCCGGCGCGTTCCTGCAGATGGGCCAGCGCTGCACCGGGCAGGGGCTCACGCTGCCGTTCATCCAGGGCGTGCCCGAGGGGGATCACCGGCGGACCAACGTGGCCGCGGGCGGCGAGGAGACGTTCATCTACTTCGCGATCGCCGACGACTGCGTGCGCGAGCCGCAGCGGCCGGTGGAGGTGGCGGTAGAGTATCTCGACCGTGGCACGCAGGAGTTCGGGCTGGACTATGACTCGACGGACGCGGCGGCGCCGATCAACGGGGCGTTCAAGAGCGCGCCGGCGTGCCGGCGGACGGACTCGGGCGAGTGGCGCGCGCAGGTCTTCCGGCTGACGGACGCGCGGTTCGCCAACCGGGAGCACATGGGCGCCGACTTCCGGCTCTGGGCAAGGGTCGAGGACCTCTGGGTGCGGCGGGTGGAGGTGCGGTGAGGCCCGGGGTCTCTCACTCAGCTCGGGCACCCCCTCCTTGGCAAGGAGGGGGTAGCCGAGATGCCGTGCGAGGAGGAGCCCCGCGCCCACGGCGTAACTCCTCCGCATGGCGACCCAACCCCGCTTCGTGGTCACCGTGGACGACCCCGGCGGCCTGATCCAGGACCTGGCCATCTTCGACCGCGCCCGGCGGTTCTTCGACCGCGAGGGCGTGCCGGTCAGCTTTTACGTGGTGCCGCGCGGCGAGGGCGGCTGGCTGCTCGACGAGCAGACCGACTGGCTCGCCGCGCTCCACTCCGCCGAGCGCGACGGGCACGACTGTCAGCTCCACGGGCTCGATCACCACGGCTGCGAGTTCGGCCCGTACCCGCCACTGGTGATGGAGATGGGCGGGCCCGACATCGAGGCCCACCTGCGCGCCGACACCGAGCGCTTCGGCCACCTCTGGCGGCAGGACCTCTACGAGGACAAGCTGACCACCGCCATCGCTATCTTCCAGCGCGCGTTCGGCCGGCGGCCGCTGTCGCTCCGCACCGGCGCGCTGTCGCAGACGCCCGAGCTCTACTCCGCCATGGCCACCGTCGGCCTGCGCTATGCCAGCAACGCCGTCACCGACCCGCGCGGCTGGAAGTACATCTGCGAGCTCTACGACGAGCCGGGCGACTGGGACCCGGCCGTGCCGCCCGGGCCTTACCAGCTCACCAGTGCGGTGATCAACCTGCCCATCATCAGCGAGTACGCCTGGTACCTGACCGAGGAGAAGATCCCGAAGCACCTGGCGCTGGCGGTGGAGGATGTGGGGCGGGTGTACCAGGTCGGCGGGGTGTTCCTGCTGGTCTGCCACGTGCAGTGCGTGGGGGCCGAGGATGGGTTGTCGCAGAAGCTGCTGAGCCAGCTCTTCGCGATCGCGCGACGCGAACATGATCCGCTGTTCGAGAACGTGGCGGAGCTGGTGCGCGACCTGGAGGCGGGGCAGGTGGGGCTCCTCGCCGGCGGCGGGTGAACTGTTGTAGCGGTGGGGCTTGCCCCGCCCGGCCATCGGGCAGGTCGGCGCGATGCAGCTTTCCCGTTGGTACCCCCTCCTTGCCAAGGAGGGGGCAGGGGGAGGTCCAGGCCCAACCACCCGGGACGGGACCTCACACCAGCCCTCTCCTTGGCAAGGAGATGGGGCCGGATCGCGTTGCCGGCGGAGTAGGCCGATGGTGTGTCGTTTGCTGATGCCCTGCATACTCCTTGCCTCCGCCTGGTCCGCCGCGGCCGACGTGGCGCGGTTCGACTTTGGCACGCCGGACTCCGCCATCCGCCCCGGCTTCACGCGGGTCACGCCCGCCGACGTGTTCAGCGCCGCCAAGGGCTATGGCTTCGAGTCTGGCGACGGGCTGACCGCCTATGACCGCGGCGGCTCGCAGATCGCGTTGCCCGCCGACGCGCACACCGCCTCGGCTTACGGCGCCTCGCGCAGCACCACGGACCTCACTTGCGACCTGATCGAGGGCGAGCGGGACAACGCCTTCGTTGTCAGCCTGCCGGACGGCGACCGCACCGTGTGGCTGATCGCCGGCGACCCCGATTGGGACCCGCCGCTGTTCGAGGTGTGGGCCGGCGGCCGGAAGCAGCTCGACGTGCGCGTGCCCCGCGCGCGGTTCGTCAACGTCGGGTCGTTTCGCGCGCAGGCCGTCGGGGGACTCCTGCGGATCGAGCTGAAGGGCTCGCGTGGCTGGCTGCTCAACGGACTGGTGATCGGCCAGGACGGCGCAGAGCTCGACGACGTGGTCGGCAAGCTGCGGCGCGACATCTTCTTCCTCACCGACCCGGAGCTGCCGAACTGGCGCGAGGAGACGCCCGCCCCGCCCGCACGGCCGTTGACGTGGTCCGCCGCCGAGCAGCAGCGGGGCTACGTCATCTTCCCGGTGGACTACACCCAGCCGGTCGTGCGGAGCTTCGTGCCGGTGCGCGAGGCGGTCGGCCGGCCGTTGACGGCGTTCGCCACGCCCGGCGAGTTCGAGCCGGCCAGCTTCTGCGTGTTCGCCCGCAGCGACCTGGGCGAAGTGAAGGTCGAGCTGGCGAGCTTCACCGACGGCAACCGCCACAGCATCGGGCCGGAGCACGTCACGGCCGGCACGGTGCGGTGCGTGCCGAAGCTGGTGGCGGCCCGAGAACGCGCCGGCGAGCACGCTCGCGTGGCGCCTGCTGGTCCTCCCGTTCACGCTCCAGCGGCCGGCGGACAAGCACTGGGGCACGTGGCTGGAGTACTTCCCGCCGTTCGGCGGCCTGCGCGGGCCCGAGCGCCGCGGGCGCAACACCGACGCCGAGCGGGACCGTCTGTCGCGCACCGACATCCGCGACTACCGTGAGCACGGTTTCGACCTGGCCCTCGTCGGGGCGTACTTCGGCGTCAAGGAGGAGCCGGACGGCACCTTCAGCTACGGCCTCGGCAGCCTGCCGCAGAGCCTCGAATACCTCAAGGCGATGGGCTCCAACGCCCCGGCGGTGGTGTTCTTCGAGTACACCTGTCGCGACCTCGAGTACCGCTACGCCGAGCCCGGCGGCAAGCACGTGCCCGGCACCTTCACGCCGCAGGCCAGACAGGCCGTCGTCGGGCTGGTGCGCTACCTCCGCGACGAGGCAGCCAAGCGGGGCTGGCCGCCGCTCTACTACTACCCGATCGACGAGCCGGGCAACAACAAGACCGAGAACCGCATGATGTTCGCCGAGAACGTGCTCGACCTCGTGCACGAGGTGCCCGGCTGCCGCACCGCCACCACCGTCGGCGCCACCGACGTGCAACGGCTCGGCGACCGGGTGGACGTGCGGATCTACGCCTACGGCTACTACAACCGCGAGAAGGTGATCCGGGAAGCGGCGCAGGGGCACCCCTTCTGGTTCTACGAAAACGGCATGTTCTACGGCCACAACACGCTGGCCTCGCGGGGGGAAGCCGGCTTCGGGTTCCTCCGTTCGGGCGCCGAGGTGGCCACCGCTTGGGGTTTCGACGCCACCCACGCCAACCCGTACAACGACTTCGACGGCGGCCACCGCGACTGGAACGTGATCTACCCCGGCGTGGACACCCCGCAGCCGACCATCTACTGGGAGTTGTGCCGCGAAGGCATCGACGACTGCCGCTATGTCGCCACGCTCCAGGCGCAGCTCCGACAGGCGAAGGGTGCCGCGGCGCAGCGCGCGGCGAGGGTTCTCCAGCCGCTGCTCGACCCCGACGCCCCGGGCATCGGCAATCCGCTGGCCTTCGGCCGCTACCGCTGGCGCGTCGCCCGCGAGATCCTCTGGCTGGCCGGCCGCCCCGGCGCCGGGATCGACTTCACGCCGGTGGCCCACCATCCGCCGGCCGCCGAGCGGCTGGGGCCGAACCTGGTGCAGAACCCGTCGTTCGAGGACGGGCCTCGCGAGTATGGGTTCCCTGGCGGGCTGTACCACATCGACGACCCGTACTCCAAGCCCGAGCTGCGGCCGGTCGGCGCGCTGGCGGTCTCCACCGAGGAGGCGCACACGGGCAAGTACGCGCTGAAGTGGGACTTCGGCCAGGCGGCGGGCAAGGGCTCCCTCTACGACGGCAACCGCTACCTGATCGTCAACGTCGGCATTCCCGAGGAAGCGGCCCGCGGCCTGCGCGGCAAACGCATCAAGGTGGGCCTCTGGTACCGCATGCAGGGCGGCCTGCTGTCGCCCGGCTTCAGCCTGCGCCAGTTCAGCAAGGCGGGCTTCCTGGGCGGCATCGAGTACCACGGCGGCGTGGACGACCCCGCGGTGTGGAACCACTTCGAGGCCGAGGGCCGGTTGCGGGACGACTTCGACGGTCTTGACATCCACACCCATTGCCGTGTCACCGACGACCCGGCCCTCGCCGCCAGGTCGAGCTTCTTCATCGACGACTACTCGCTCCAGGCGTGGGAGGAGGCGCCCATCGCGGTCTCGTCGCCGCTCGACGAGTACTACCCGGGCGAGGGCGTGCCGTGGAAGGTCAACCTGGCCGCCGGCGGCCGTCTGACCGTGGAGCTGCTGGCGGGCAACCGGGTGGTGGCGAGCGAAGAGGTCCAGGGCGCCGCCGGCGTAGGCGAGGGCCGGTTCGAGCCGCGCGGGCTGAAGCCGGGGGTCTACACGCTGCGCGCCACCGTGGCCCCGGCCCAAGGGAAGCCCGTCACGGCCACCGACCAGGTGATCGTCACGCCGGACCCGTTCGCCTGGTGAGAGCGGCCGGGAGGAAGGGGTGGCCGCCGTGCGAACCGCCGGGCCGGAGTGACGTCATGGGTGTCGACCGGTTCGACGGCGTGGAGCTCGAGTACCTGAAGCAGATCCTGGCCCGCGGACGGCTGTCCGGTCAGGGCGACGGGTTCCACGGCAAGCTGGAGGCGGCCTTCGCCGAGGCCTACGGCGTGAAGCACGCCATCGCCGCGAACGCGGCCATGTCGTTGCTGATCTCCTCGGTCTTCGCCGCCGGTGCGGGCACGGGCGACGAAGTGATCTGCGATCCGCTGGTGCAGTTCCACGCCATCGGCGCGCTGTGGCAGAACTGCTACCCCACCTTCGCGGACGTGTGCCCCGACACCTGGCTGATGGACCCCGAGTCGGCGCGCCGCACCATCAGCCCGCAGACCAAGGCTATCTGCGTCACCAACCTGTGGGGCCAGCCGGCCGAGCTGGACGCGCTCCGCAAGGTCGCCGACGAGCGCGGCGTGGTCCTGATCGAAGACTGCGCCCACGCGCAGCTCCTGCCCTACAAGGGCAAGTTCGCCGGCACGTGGGGGCACATCGGCGTCTTCAGCTTCTGCCAGGGCAAACACATGACCACCGGCGACGGCGGGATCGCTGTCACCGACGACGACGAGCTGGCCGCGCGGATCCGGAGCGTGACCTGCTTCGGCGAGTCGCCGCCGCACCTGGCCACGGTGTTCAGGATGACCGAGATGCAGGCGGCTATCGGGCTGGCGCAGCTCGAGAAGGTCAAGGGCTACCTGGAGGAGTACCTGAAGTCCTACGCGCAGCTCTCGGCGGCCATCGACGGCTGCGGGTGGCTGCAGCCGCGGGCGATCCGCGACGGCTGCGGCAATTCACCCTACATCTTCTCCTTCGCCTGGCGCGGCGACGACCACGGCGTGAACCTGGAGCGCTTCAAGCAGGCGTTGTTCGACACCGGCGACACCTGGAACATCGGCTTCACGCAGGTGCCGGCCTACAAGTACAAGCTGTTCACCGAGCCGCTGGCCTACCAGAACAAGGGCTGCCCCATCCACCGCTGCCCCTACTACGAAGGCAGCTACCAGTACCACGACGGGCTCTGCCCCACGGCCGAGGCGATCCTGCCGCGGCTGGTGAACCACAACTGCATGCTCGCCGAGGAGCAGGCCAAGGGCGTCGGCGACAGGCTGCGGGTGGCAATCGAAGCCACGGAGCGCGGGTGATCCCGGTCTTCAGCGGTTGAAACCGCCGCTGGCGAAGGGCAAAGTTCGCCTGCGCGGACTCGGGGAGGGTCGGGCGAGATGGCGGACCTGAGCAAGTTGACCGCCGAGAACAGCGAGCGGATCCTGGACCTGGTGGGCGAGCTGGGTCAGTGTACCGT
>JACPDV010000140.1:0-9613 GCA_016183835.1 Armatimonadota bacterium | reverse complement strand
GTTCCCGCGCAAGCTGGCGCACGCCGGGCCGGGGCGATGGATCCTCGTCGATCTGAGCTGACCGGCCTCGCAACGCGACGAGAAGCGCGGTGTGGCACGGGCAGTCTGCTGCCCGTGTTCCTCTGAGCAGTGGGCGATCACCCCGCAGGCCTCCCCGGGCCGTCGCCGCGACGCACCGGACACGGGCCGCAGACGACCCGTGCCACACGACGCGCCCGACGAGCGTGAGCCGCGCACCGGGGTCATGGCCACGTCACCCTCCCGGCTCCCATTCGGCTCTCTCTGCCTCCGTGCCTCTGCGGTGAACCCCTCCGGCACTCAGCCGTAGTACCCGCGGAACTGCTCCAGCGCCGCGCACAGCGCCTCGATGTTCTCCAGCGGCACGCCCTCGTCCCACACCGACGCCGCCAGCATCAGCCCGCCCTCGGGCGAGCCGACCTTCTCGACTACTTCCTCGATCTGCCGCCAGATGTCATCGGGCGTGCAGAAGCGGAACATCTGCCGGTCGAGGTCCACGTTCGCGCACATCTTGCCCTTGTAGGCTCGGGCGATGCCGTCGATGGTGCAGGCGCGGAGCTGCGGGTCGTGCACCGCCACACCGCACTCGATCAGGTCGTCCACGATCTCGAGCAGGCAGCCGTCGGAGGAGAGGTAGACCAACGCGCCCGCCTCGCGGCAGGCGCCGAAGATGCGGGCGTACATCGGCTTGATGTGCTTCCGGAACTTATCGGGGCTGATCATCAGCGCTTGCTGGTGGCCGATGTCGGTGTGGAAACTGATCACCTCCACGCCGAGCTCGGCCCACTTGCCCACCAGGCGCAGCTCGTAGTCGGTGAGCATGCCGACCAGGCGGGTGAAGCGCGGGTCGTCGGTGGCGATGTCGAGCATCAGGTTGTCGAACCCGCGGAGGAAGTAGAGCCGGTCGAAGAGCCGCTCTCCGTCGCCCCAGGTCAGCCCGCCGGCCTCGCGCGAGGCCTTCACCGAGGCGGCGATGGCGTCCCAGTCCCGTGTGCCGCGCTCGGTCTGGGTCAGGAGGTCGGGGAGCCGGTAGCTGTCCAGAGCCGGCCAGTCGGCGAGCGGCGAGCCCACCACCTGCCCTTCGAGCCCGCTGATGGCGTTGAACCAGAGGCAGCCCCAGTTGTCCTTGAAGGTCTGTCCGGCGCTGTAGACCGGGTGCAGCGGGCCGTCGAAGTCCTGGTGACCCTTCTGGAAGCCGGGGAAGAGCACCGGGTGCTGGAGGAGCACGTCCTCGAGCCCCTCGCGGTGCTCGCGCCAGGTGAGCGGGGAGAAGCCGAGGGAGACGGGGATCCACTCGGGCCGCTCGTACCGCACGGCCCGGAGCCAGTTCTCGCGGTGGGTCAACATCGGCGCCACCTCCGGCGGCGGAGGTTCGGCAGGGCCGGCGCGGTGCCTCCTCAGCCGTTCCCGAGGTCGATCCGGTACACCGCCTCCTGACCCGGCGCCAAGAAGTGCTCCACCTTCGGCAGCCCGTGCTCATCCTTGCTCGCGCCGCTGGAGCCGTAGGCCGGCCCCTCGTACTCGTGCCCGTACCAGTCCCACGAGAAGTAGCGCGCCTTCTCGCCGGCGAAGGTCAGCCCGATCTGGCGGCTGTCGGTCAGGCTCAGGTTGACCAGCATGACGTAGCGGCGGCCCTCGGCGTCGAGGAACTCGCTCACCAGCGCCGGCGCGTCCTCGGGCGTCAGGCCGGCGACGAGATCGTCCGGCGCGAACTTCTCGCCGCCGCCGAAGGCCGTGCCGCCGAACATCACCTTGGTGCAGACGATCCGCGTGAACAGGTCGCCGTAAAAGCGGTGGAAGCTCTTCTGCACGCGGCGGATGTCCCACCACGTCTGCGTCCGGTCCCAGTGCTCATCCACCGGCGCCAGGCGGTAGTTCACGTGCGGCTGGCGCATGTAGTAGAAGAACCACAAGAGCCCATGCGCGCCGCTGGCGACGGTGGTGTTGAACTGCCAGCGCAGGTCGTCGTAGCTGGGGCACCGGTAGGCGTAGTGGCCCACGGAGAGCACGGTGTTCCAGAAGGGGATGCCGTTGCGCAAGGCGGCTTCGCGGTTGAGGCGCAGGTTGTTGAAGTAGTCGTCCCAGCCGCGCTGGCCCGACCACATCTGCACGTAGCAGTCGTAGCAGAGCAAGTCGGCGCTGCTCTTGCGGGAGTATTCGTCGAGGTAGTTGGGCCAGGTGTCGGTGCCGGCGCGCGCCTCGATGCCGGCGAAGTAGGGCAGCAGGTTGGCGAACGGGTGGAGCTGTGGGGCGAGCTGCTTCTGCACCCGGTAGCACTCGAAGAAGGCGTCCTTCATCGGCGCATCGGGCTCGTCGCCGACGTGGAATCCAAACAGCGCCGGGTGGTCGCCGAACTGCCCGATCGCGGCGCGCACGCCGTCGGCGTAGCCGGCGGGGACGACGAGCTTGCCGCCCTGGTCGACCCAGTGGGCGTTGCAGCGCGGGTCGCAGAGGATCAGCTTCATCCCCCGCGCCTGCGCCCAGTCGAGCAGCCGGCGCATGTGGGCGACCTGCTCGGGCTTGGCAGGGTCGAAGCTCGGGCTCTGCGGCACGGTGAAGCCGCAGTCGTCCCACTGCTGCACCTCGGCCTCGGTCATGTGCGCGGCGTGCTCGTTGAGGTTGGTGTAGCTCCAGAAGCTGAGGGGGTACTTGTGGAGGCCGAACGAGGCGGACTTGTCGAGGATGGCCTTGACGTTGGCGGGCACGTCGGCGGCCAGCGGGGCGCCGAGGAGGGCGGCGGCGAGGGGGAGATAGCGCATGGCGGCACCTCGGCGGGGCGGTTCGGCGCGAGAAGGGGGAGCCCTGCTCGCCGAGGCGGGGCGTCAGCGGCGTCAATAGCGTCAACAGCGGTTGAAACCGCCGCTGGCGAAGGCGAAACCCGCCTGCGCGGGTTCCGGGTCGCGGGCGTGGCGTCGTCAGCGGCTTCAGCCGCTGGGGATCGGGCGGCGTTCGGACTCCCGCGCCAGGCATTCCCATTCCTGAGGATCCACCTCCCACTCGCAATAGACTGCGACGCCGGCGAAGTTCCGCGGTAGCGTCCGGCTGCGGCTCAGCGCGGCGTGGATGCCCAGCAGCGCGTTCGGCAGGTTCTCCACGTTGGGGTGGTGGTACCCGACGTCGCTATCGTCGTAGGCGGGCACGCCGAGCATCACCGGCGTGTCGCCCGATCATTCCAGCACCGCCGCCGTCCACGAGCGCTATCCATCGCCGCTACGGTCGCGCCCGGCGACGGTCAGTAGACCGGCCAGAGGAAGAGGGCCAGAACCAGCACAGCCAAGCACAGCACCACGCCCTTCCACCCACGCAACCCTTGCGAGGAGAGAACCGCGTACAGAGCCAGCGCCCCGACGAAGGCAATCGGGCGCCCATCCGCCGTGAAGCCTGGGAGCAGGACGCACGCCAGCGCGAACCAGACCGTTGCAGTCACGCCAGCGATCGCATGGCCTCTGCACCCGGACTTGGCGGTCGATCTGGGCTCCAACGCTCTTACCCCCTCTTCCGGTATTCCACCGCCCCCGGCCGTTCCGCATCCGGCGCCATCAGCCGCGCCAACTCCGAACCCGTCATCGCCTCCGGCTTACCCCTCACGTAACCCGGCGAAACCGTCACCCGGTAGCTCGCGTGTCTGGCACTGCTCCTCACCCAAGCTGCCCGAACGCCTCCTCGATCACCGCCACCACATTCCCCACCGGCGTGTCGGTCGGCGCCGCGCCAGCCGGGGCCAGGATGTACCCGCCGTCGCCGAACAGCGCCAGCCGCTCCCGCACCTCGCGCCGCACGTCGTCCGCTGTGCCCAGCGGCAGCGTGCTCTGGCTGCCGAGACCGCCCCAGAACGTCAGGTCGCGGCCGTACTCACGTTGGCACCAGGCCACGTCCATCGCCTCGGGCTGCAGCGGGTGCACCACCTCCACGCCGCAGTCGATCAGGTCGGGCAGGATGTCGGTGATGTTGCCGCAGGAGTGGACCATCACCACCAGCCCCAGCCCGCGCGCCGCGGCGAAGATTCGGGCGTAGGGCGGCTTGAACAGCCTGCGCCAGACCTCCGGCCGGCACATCAGCCGGTCCTGGAAGCCCCAGTCGTCGCCGAAGCGGACGCCGTCCACGCCGAGCCCGGCGAGCTGCGCGGTGCAGGCGCAGGAGAAGCCGGCCAGCCGCTCGGTCACCTCCGCCACGAACATGGGGTCACTGACCAGGTAGCCGAGGTAGTTCTGGAACCCGCACAGCGCCCAGGCCGGCTCGAACAGGCCCACCCCGCCGACGGTGAGGAAGTGGTCCGGATGCCGCTCGCGCACGGCGGGGATCCAGCGCGCCCGCCCCGGCGCGGCGCCGTCGGGGAAGGTGTAGCCTCGCAGGCTGGGCTCCCGCAGCGGGTAGTCGACCAGCTCGCCCCAGTCGCCCACGGCGAGGTCGCGCGGGGCGCGGGCCCAGACGGAGCCGAACTCGCTCCGGTACAGCCCCGGCCCGGCGGGCTCGGCGACGTAGCCCTCCGGCTCGCCGAAGCCGGCCCAGACCAGGTGGTCGCCGGTGGCGGTCAGCAGGTCGTCGGTGCCGTAGTAGGCCGACAGCTTCCGCCGCACGGCGCTGGTGAGGTCGAACTGCCAGGGAAGGGCGTCCAGCGGCTGCCGGCGGATCGAGGCGTGGACGAGCTCGCGCTTCGTCATCCGTCCTCGCCTCCCGCTACTCCACTCCCACCCGCCACAGGTGCGGATGGGCCGCCTTGTAACCCTCCGAGTAGCGCGCCCCGGCGATGACGATGTCATGTGTCGCCCGGTCCTCGAAGGTCCAGAAGTGCGACAGGTTCACCCCCGGCTCGTCGGGCCGCTTGTCGTCGACCACCAGTACGCTGCCGCGGACGAGTCGCAAGG
Organism: Armatimonadota bacterium; assembly: GCA_016183835.1. Classification (GTDB taxonomy): domain Bacteria; phylum Armatimonadota; class UBA10988; order UBA10988; family UBA10988; genus JACPDV01. Next base: position 4,730 of record JACPDV010000140.1, on the reverse strand, counting down.
ACAGGGTGTCCACCCGCCCGATGACCAGCGGATGGCGGGGGTCGTTGCCGCGGCAGTTGGCGTCGCTCAGGTTGCCGATCCACAACAGCCGGCCGCTGGAGTGCATGAGCAACTGGGACATGCTGGAGGGCGAGTGGAACGGCTGCCCGTCGTCGTAGGTCATCGGCTCGGGCTTGCTCCAGTGGTAGCCGCCGTCGGTGGAGACCGACTGCCAGCGGTAGCTGGGCAGCTTCCACTCGGGGTCCTTCGCGCCGCCGTTGCTCCCGCGCATGACGCAGAGGAGCCGCCCGTCGGACAGCTCCGCCAGCGCCGGCTCGATCATGCCGCGGGTCGAGCGCCCCGGATCGCCCTCGATCCGCTGCCCCACCTCCCAGGTGAGGTGGCCGTCGGTGGTCCAGGTGCCGATGAGGATCACCACGTCCGTATACGTCCAGCCGCCGCCGGGATTGGCCAGCTTGCCGCCCTCGCCGAGCAGGCAGGCCTGGGCCGGGATGAGCACCTTGCCGGCGCGGGTACGAATCATCTGCGAACCGACGTCGCCCATGAAGATTCCGTTCCGCCCGCGGGTGACGCCCTCGACGGGGTTCAGGGGGGTCTTGCCCTGCTGCACCACCACGTCGTCGAACAGGTAGGCCCGGCCGCCGTCGAGGCTGACCCGGTAGCGCAGGTAGTAGGTCTGCAGGGCGATGGGCGGCTCCTCGAGGGTCGGATCGAGGCCCTCGGTGTCCATCGACGGGACCAGCCGGACGATCCGCCCGTTGGACCAGTCCACGAAGATCGGGAAGCCCTCGCGCCGGTAGCCGTGGGGCAGATCCCTGTCGAAGTCCGGCTGGTTCAGCCAGCTCGTCCAAGTTGCGCCGTTGTCCGCGGAGTAGGCGTTGAGCTTCACCATCTCCAGCCCGGTCGGCTTCAGGTACGCGGCGTACATCAGCGGCGAGGTCACCGGCAGGGCGGTGCTGCTCTTGAGCGTGAGCTTCGCCATGGGATCCTCCGCCGCCGGCGTGGCGGCCCCACCCAGCAGTACCAAGCCAGCGGCCGCCACCAGGACTGTACGCATCCCCATCTCCGCTCGGCTACCCGCGTCGCCGCGGCCATGTAGCGGACACGCCGGAGGCGTGTCCCGACACCGTTCGCTGCGCGCGATCCCTCAACACCCGCGCCAGCGCGACACCCTGGTGCCATTCGGGGCCGAGGGCCTCGTCCTCCAGGCTCCAGCAGTGGCTGAGAACGCAATCCACCAGGCCCGCCGCCGCCACCGTGGCCGGAGCGTAGCCCAGCTCCTCGCTGAAGATCGCGATGCGCTCGCCGACGACCGGCTCCCAGCCCTCCGTCGGTAACTGGTTCTGCAGGAACCGCCCCACCTCCAGGCAGGCCGGCCCGACGGCGCCCTTCGGGTCGATGGCCACCCAGCCGGCCTGCTCGTCGAGCAGGATGTTCTCGTGGTGCAGGTCGCCGTGCAAGACGACAGGGTCGCCGTCCAGCGCGGCGAGGGCCTGCTCCGCCGCGTCCAGCAGGTCGCGCGGCATGAGCCCGTGCGGGCCCCACTCGGCCCGGGTGAGCCGGAAGGCCCGCTCGGTCCACTGCGCGAAGCTGGGCAGCCCGTGGCTCGCCGGCACCGGCACCGGAAGCGCACGCATGATGGAGGCCGCGATGCGGGTCTGCTCCGCATTGTCACCGTGGTCGCGGAGCATCGTGCCGGGATGGAGTCTGGCCAGCAGCAGCGCGCCCAGCCCGGCGTCGGAGGCCAGCAACCGCACGGCGCCCCGGCCGCCGTAGAGTCGCAGCGCTTCCATCTCGGTGAAGCACTCCGGGTGCGGCACGCCCACCTTCAGCGCTACCGGCTTGCCCTCCTCGGTGGTGGTCAGCTCCAGGTAGTTGAGGCTGAGCTGCGGGCAGATCCCGCCCGGGAGCAACCGCCACTTCTCCCGGCAGCGCGCCACCAGCTCCGGCAAGCGGGGGAGCCACTCCCGGCCGCGCTCGCCGAACACGCGCTGGATGCTCTCGACGAAGTGGTCGGGAAGCGTCAAGGTCTCACCGCCTCCTGTATTCCACCACCACCGCCCCCGGCCGCTCCGCGATCGCCACCGTGAGCCTGGCCAGGTCGGCGCCTTTCATGCTCACCGGCTTGCCCGGCACGTACGCAGGGGACGTCGTCACCTCGTACGTCGCCGCCGCGTCGATCCCCCGCAGCTCGCAGCAGTAGCTCCCGTACGGCGACGCCTGGCGCCTGTACGCCATCACCATCCCATCACCCTCGGCCGGCCGGTGATACTGCAGCACACACCAGTCGCGCGGGCTGGTCGTCACCTCCGACAGCACGTAGAGGTCGCCGGCGAAGTACTTCCGCAGCCGCTTGCCCTCGGCGATGGCCTGCTTCAGCATCGCCTTCGGGTAGCCCGCCGGCCGGCAATCCTCGCAGAACGCGATCCCCGCGTTGAACCCGCTGCGGAACTGGTACGGCGTGACGCCCATCTGGCCCGACACGCTGTACGGCACGTAGCGGCTCAGGCCCGCCGTCATCACCTGGTTTTGCAGCGCCGCCTGGTCGAAATCGTGGCGGAACAGCGGGTCGATGGTGGCGTCCGTGCGCCACAGCGGGATCGAGCGCGAGCAGGTCTCCGGATCGATGCGCATCCCGCCGCTGGCGCAGTTGTCGATCCAGAGGCCGGGACACGCCGCGCGCACGTCGTCCCACATCCGGTAGAGCCCTTCCACGTACCGAATCTCTGCCAGACCCACGCGGTCGGGATCGGCCGCGTTCTGCTTCCGCCAGAAGGGCAGCGGGTTGAAGTTGTAGTCGATCCGCAGGCAGCCGATGCCGTATTGGTGGACGGCCGCGATCAGGTAGTCCGTCATGTACTGCCGCGCATCCGGATTGCCCAGGTCGAACATCCCGCCGCCGTCGGCGCCGAGCTGCACGACCCATTCGGGGTGCTCGCGCGCCAGGTGGGTCCCGGCGGCCACGCGCTCGGGCTCGAACCAGACGACGAAGCCCATCCCCGCCTCGTGCGCGGCATCTCCGATGGGGCGCAGGCCGTGGGGGAAGCGGTCGGGCGGCTCGACCCGCTCCAGCGGCAGGCCGTAGTTGCCCATCCCATTCGGGAAGCCGTCGCGGGTCCAGTAGGCGTCGAGCCAGAACATCTCGAAGCCCAGCCCGCGGATGGCCTCCAGGTGCGACAGCGTGTTGGCCTCGGTCGAGTCGTTCAGCTCGTAGAACGAGGTGCTGAGGTGGACGATGGGCGGCGTCACCGGGGCACCGCTCACCCGCGGGACGACGTGGGCGAGCATCGTGCGGCGGAACAGGTTGTACGACTCCGCCTCGTCGCCGCCCTGCCAGTGGAGCTGGAGGGTGCGCGGCGTGCGGACGCTCTCGCCGGGCTTGAGCCGCAGGTGCTGGAGCTGCATCCCGGCTTGCAGCCGCACGGCGCCATCGGCCGCGCGCGTCACGGCGCCCTGCCACTGGCCCGACCAGCCCACCGCCGTGATCACCCCGCCCGTGCCCCACTCGACGTTGAAGAACGGCGAGACGCCCTGCGACGACTTGCCCTCGCCCGCGGCGAAGGTGACGTTGGCGCCGGCCGGGAGCGGGTCGTCGAACGGCAGCCAGTCGTCCACGGCGCAGCGGCTGCCGTGCAGGCGGTGGAGCACCGCCGGCGCGGAGCCCAGCATCGGCCGGGCGGTGCTGTCCAGCGCCCAGACCTGCTCGAGGGCCGGCGTATCGGCCTGGCCGCGGTTGGTGAAGTGCAACGTCCAGTCGGCGCCGGGCGTGTCGGTGTAGACGGTGCACACGGCGCGGACCTCGAGGCCGGTGGCGGGATCGGTGAGGGTCAGCGTGCGGACCACGCCGCCCGGCACGGTCTGCTCAGACAGCTCACGACGCCACGCCGGCAGCAGCTCCGCCGACGGCTTGCCGCCGTAGACGAAGCTGAACGCCAGCTCGCCGCCGCGGGTCCACTGGCGCGCCAGGTCGTCCAGCCAGACAACCGTGCCGTCGTCGCACACCACTCGGATGTCGGCCCAGTCGCCCTGGTCCCAGCCGCGGCCGTCACCGCCGTCATCCACGGTCAGGTCGAGGATGCGCGCGCCGCCGAGCGGCAGGTCGAGCGGGCGCGGGCCGTCCTTCGGCCGGATCACCTCGGTGGCGAACAGCTCTTTGCCGTCGGCCGCCACGCGGAAGCAGACCGAGGCGGCGGTGTTGTCGACGTTGCGGTCGAGGCCGATCACGCCCACCAGCCGGGCCGCCGGGCGGTCGAGGGTGACGTGGAGGACGCTGTGCGAGTTGACGCCGATGCCGTGCTGGTAGACCTTGTCGCCCAGCCGGAGTGGCCCGCCGAAGGCGCAGCGGCCGATCTTGGTGTCGCCGGCCACGTCCTCGTGCGCGATCGCAATCGCGCACGCCGGTCCGGCGGGCGCGGGCGAGGAGGCGAAGCTGCGCTCCGCCCAGAGGCGGTTGAGGGCGATGGCGTCGTCCATGGGTACGGCTCCCCGGGCGGGCAGGGCGGCGGCGAGGCAGATCGTCAACGCCCTCAGAATTGGATGGTACAGCATCACCCTCGTCGTCCTTGTGGGCCGGGCGCCCTCGCCCGGCCACTTCGGCGGACCGGCGAGGGCGCCGGTCCCACAGGGTCTGGAGCCCTCCTTGCGCATCAGGATCAGCCGCCGTCGTCCTTGTGGGCCGGGCGCCCTCGCCCGGCCTCTCCGGCGGACCGGCGAGGGCGCCGGTCCCACAG
>JACPDV010000139.1 GCA_016183835.1 Armatimonadota bacterium | reverse complement strand
GGTGGCGAGGGAGCCGGCCATGTCGCGCGGGCCGGCCGGGCGGACGGGGCTGACCACACGCAGGTTATGCAGGCCGTCGCGGTCGGTGACCGAAGTGCCCGCACGCTGCGCGCCGCCGGCGCGGTAGAAGAGCGCATACCCGAGGCGGCTGAGCTGCCCGCCGGCGTCGCAGCGGAGCGCCTGGCGGGTGCTCTCCCAGAAGAACGCGCCCCGCGGGTCGAGAGCGAAGTCGGTGACGTCGTTGCCGATCCAGGCGACGGGCTCGCCGGAGCCGGCGGGCGCGGCGACCGGCGGGAGCGCGGCGGCCCAGCGGCGGGCGGCGTCGAGCCGGCGGACCAGCTCGTCGAAGCTCTTGTCCCAGGCGAAGAGCACCACGCAGCGCGCGGAACCGCCCGGCTGGAGGTCGCCGAGCGACCAGGTAAGGGTGCCGTCGGTGTTGCCCACCGCCTCGCTGCCCGGCGGCGCCTGCGCCAAGGCGGGGAGGCAGGTCAGACAGCACAGGATGGCGAGGTCGGGCGGTCGCATCGCCGGCTCCCAACTCATATGAGGAGTTGCGGGGAGTGTAGTGGTTGGGGCGGAGGGAGTCAATCGGGAGGTGGTGGGAAGCGAGGTGAGGCGAAGATGTCCCGGGCTTGAGGGCGGCCGTGCGGACGACAGGGCATGGGTCACGCCTCCGCGGCTCAGACCTCCGTGCTGCTGCCCTGCTCGGCGTGCGAGCAACGGGCGATGCCCGCCGCCAGCAGCGCCACGGGAGCGAGGCAAGTGGCGACCAGCATCAAGGCCACGCTGCTGGTCAGGTGCTGGGGTGCGTTGGCCTCGACCGTGAACAGCCGTACCGCCAGGGTCTGCACGCCGGGCGGCGCGACCAGAATGGTGGTCGCCAACTCGCCCAGGCAAAAGATGAACGCAAGGGCGCCGAGCACCGCCAGGGCGGGTCGGCAGAGCGGCACGATGAGCCGGGTGAAGGTCTGCCAGCCGCCGCCGCCGTCGAGCCACACGGCCTCCTCGCACTCGAGCGGCACTTGGGCGAGGAACGCCGCGAACAGCAGCACGAGCAGCGGAGCCAGGCGCGCCAGCCAGCCCAACAGGATCATCCCGGGCGTGCCGTACACCCAGGCGCCGGCCGGTCGGTTCCAGAGCTCCACCAAGCCCAGTCCGACCACAGTGCCCGGCAACACCAGGAGCACCACCTGGAGGGCCAACCAGCCTTGGCTGCCGGGCACGTGGCCGCGCCGGCACAACCAGCCCACGGTCAGCCCCAGACCACTCAGGAGCACGGCGGCGAGCAGGGCTGTGAGGAGGCTCAGCAGCCAGGGGCCGCGGAACTCGCCCGCCAAGGCTGCCGGATCTGCGGCCCACGCCAGTACCACCAGCGGCACGACCCAAGCCGCTCCCGGGCCAAGGACCATGAGAGCCGCGGCGGGCCAGCGCCAGGCGCCGAGGTGGATGCGCCGAGGCAGTGACAACTGCGACAGCACCGCCAGGTCGACCTCTCTGGTCGCCCTCCGCAGCGCCAGCACCAGCAGTCCTGCCGTCGCCAGGAAGGGGACGCACAACACCGACGCGCGGCCGGCATCGTAGAATGCGCTGAAGGCGGTGAAGACGGCGACGGGGTAGGCGCTGACCTGCAGCAACGCCGGCACTCCGAACTCCCCGAGGGCGAGGATGAAGACGACGACAGAGCCGGTGGCAAGCAGCGGCAGCGCCGCCGGCAAGGTCCCATGGCGGAACACCACCCACTCGCCACCGAGGGTCCGCAGGTCGTCTTCGAGGGAGCTGTCGACGTGCGCGAAGCCGAGCCCGGCGGGCCATGCCACCAACGGGAACCACGCCAGGGCCATCACTCCGGCCGCACCGCCCAGCCCGGCAAGACTCACGCCGTGCAGGCTCAGACATCGTTGCCAGGCGGTGGCCCACAGAAACGGCGGCAGCGTCAAGGGCAGCAGGCTCAGCAGGGCGATGCCCTGGCGCCACGGCAAGTCCGTTCGCGCTACGGCAAAGCCGACGGGGACGCCCACCAGAGCCGCTCCCGCCGCGGCCAGCGCGGCCAGGCCCAGGCTGTTGAGCAGCAGCCGGGTCTGGCTGAGCTGCCGCCACAGTTCGGCCCAGAGCTCGGCCCGGAGGCCCGCACCGATGGTGGAGAGCCCGAAGGCCACCACGGGCGCCACGGTGAGCAGGGCGTGCAACGACAGGATCAGCGCCGCCCCCAGGCGGAAGGAACGACTGTGACGCAGCACCGGTCCGCGCCCTCAGAGGCCCAGCAAGCGCTGGAGGCGCTGGTCCACGTCGCGCATCTGGCCGGCGACCGCGACGTAGTCGACGGCTGTGGCCTTGATGTCGCCGACGCGCTTGACGCCCGGCGGGGTGGGCACGCCCGGGTGCAGCGGCATCTGGACGCAGTCCATTGCCGCCAGCCGTTGCTCGGTGGCAGCCGAGAGCAAAAAGTCGATCAGGCGCCGGCCCGCCTCCGGATGGGGCGCGCCTTGGAGCAGAGAGACCGTGTTCGGCATGACCAGCGTGCCCAACCCGTCTTGATCAGGAAACACCACGGCGACGGGCTTCGCGTCCTTGATGGCCACGTTGGCGTCGTCGGTGTCGACGAAGCCCCAGGCGGCCCGGCCCTCGCTCACCGCGTCCTTCACGGCTCCGTTGCTGGGCAGGACCTGCAGACCGTTGGCCTTGGCTTGCTCGAAGAAGGTGCTCGCGCGCTGGTTGCCCCAGACCAGGAACAGCGTCGCGGCCTGGAACGAGGAGGTCCCGAACAGGGGATTCGGGATCGCGGCGGCTTCGTGCCACTGGGGCTTGAGCAGGTCCTGAACCGATGCAGGCGGGGCGCTCTTGACGCGCTGGCGGTTGTAGAGGATGACCCGAGCCCGGGCAGAGAACCCGGTCCAGAAGCCGCCGGCGTCCTTGAACGCCGAGGGGATGCCCTGTGCGTTGGGCGAGTGGTACGCCGCCAGGCAGCCGGCCTTCTGGAGGGTGATGGCGCGCCCGGTCTCCGAGCTCCAGAACACATCCGCCTGTGGCCGGCCCTTCTCCTGTTGGATCAGGTTCACCAAGCCGGTGGTCTTGGTCTCCTCCGTGTCGTACTTGGCCTTGACCTGGATGCCGGTCTCCTGCTCGAACGCCTTGAGCACGGGTTCAGCGAACACCTGGTCGGTGGAGGAGTAGCAGACAACCTGTTGCGGTGCCGCCTGCTGGGCGCAGCCGGCCAGACCGGCCGCGAGAGAGAGTGCCCCGGAGATGCGCAGGACCACCCGCACGTTGGTCTCCCAGTCGGACGGATGCAGCGTGCTGCGGCAGTTACTCGCCCGCGGCCGGTGCGTCGGCGAAGTGCAGTGCGATCAGGGTCGAGACGGAGTGCTCCTCGTACAGCTCGTCGTCCAACACGGCGATGGCGCACAAGTTCGGGCGTCCGGGAGCGAGAACCGCGTCGTCCTCCGGATGACCGGTGTCGAGCCGACGTGCCATCTCCAGGGTCCAGCCGTCGCCATCGTGAACGCCCTTGCCCCTGACATCGGCCGCGCTGCCCGTCGGCGGCTGGGGCTCGTACGAATCGACGACATCGCCCTCGTGGGTGGCCGGAGCCGGCCGGACCTTGTAGGACGGGGTGCCCGCATCGAGCGCTCGGAGGATGTACACCGAACGGCCGCCGTGCAGCGCGTGCTGCTTTGCCCCAGGCACCGGCGTCTGGCTGATGACGTGGTACTTGTCGTCGACCCAGCCGATCGGGTTGCCTCGCCCTGCTTTCCAGTGCCACACGTCCGCGGTGAACTCCCGCATCACGGTCAACATGCTGATGGTGAAGTCCCCTTTCATCGCGAACTCGAGGGCGAACTGGTCATCCGGCCTCGACGATCGTTCGTAGGCTTTCTTCTCCGCATCCCAGACATAGGGGTCGCGCTGGTCGCTCTTCGTTTTGTCGGGCCACTGAGCCGCGACGTAGAGCGTGTCCTTGGTGTGCAGTGCCCGTAACGTCACCGGCTTCGGGTGGTCGCCGCCCAGGGCTTCGCGGACGAACACGTTGAGGGTCTTGGCGCTCTGCCACACGTCGTCGAGCCGGCCGTCGATCTCCGGCAGCGTGGCCGTCGGGCGCGACTCCCAAGGAATCGGCGACGGTTGAGCGGCCCAGCCCTCTCCGCGATCCCCCGGCGGCCCCTCGGCGCGGCTCGTCGTGCGCGGCAGGAAGCAGGATGCGGCAACCAACGCCGCACAAGCGATCCACCGCGGCGGTGATGGTCTCATCGTCTCTCTCCACAACCTCTCCGTCGCAGCCGGGCAGCCGACAGACCTCGTCGCGCGGCCGGCCGTGCATGGTCCAGGCAGCGGAACTCACGCCTGTCGCTGGCACCAGGCATAGAGGGCGTCGTACACCGGCGTCTCCAGCTCGATCTTCCTGTGGTCGTCAAGACCGTGGAGCAGCGCAAAGCCGTGAGCGATGGCCTTCAGGCCGCGACCCTCCGGCGAGGTGTCGATGTCTGCACCCACGTCCGCGGCATGGACGATCTGCGCCAGCCGCACCAGCGCGGCGTCGTTCTGCAGGCCGTACTTGAGCACGATGCTGTCGAACGAGCAGCGCCCGTCGACATGACCCAACTCGACACCCGGCACGTCGTATGGGATCGCGCCCTCGCGCTCCGCCACCGCGCTCACCTCGTCGCGCGGCACATAGAGGAACTCGGCCTCAGGGTCGACGAACCGCTTGATCAGCCACGGGCAGGCCACCCGGTCCACATTCGCGTTTTCGCGGGTCACCCATTTCACGCGCATCTCCTCACTGCTGTCGGTCGCGCCATCTTACTCTGCTCCGGCCGCCACGGCGGTGAGGTCATCGAAGTGGGTCTGGGCATCGGCCTTGGTCCAGAGGCCCACCCGGCCGGCCTGAGCGAAGGTGGCGTCCTTCACGTCGAGAGCCCTCTTGCCGTCGTAGTAGCACTCGATGTGGTCGCCGACCATCACCACTTTGAGCTTGTGCCAGCCCGGCGAGGCCGGGATGTCGGCGCTCTGAAGCTGGATGCGCCGGCCCTTGACGACCTTGTAGACGCGGTAGTTGTTCTCCAGCGGGTTGTAGCGGGCAATGTAGTAGTACCCCTTGTCCTGGTAGCGCCACATCGGCCCACCGCCCTGGTCCTCCTGCCCGGCGACCGCCTTGAACTGCAGCTCGATCACCACGTCCCGAAACGAGGCGTCGCGGGCCACGCACAGGTTGAAGCCATCCCCTTCGCCGCGCCCGACCTGACCGAGGGCATTGGGTCGGCTGGGCGCCGAATTGTCGGCGGTTTCAGCGGGTCGGCCTCCGCTTCGGGCCGCTCGGCAAATGGTGCGGCTGCCGCACGCGGCTCGGCGGCGGCTCGCGCCCCCGGTACCTTCGCCTGGCGCACCGTTGCCAGGCCTCCCACGCCAACCAGCAGGGCAGCCCCAAAGACCAGCTTGCCGCGCATGTTGCCCATCGCCAACTCCTCGTCTGGGTCGTCCGGTCTTCGGGCATTATGCCCGCACCCTCGGCCGGACGCCACGGCCGGGCGTTAGAAGGCTCTAACCACCCCCGCAGGCGCAGACGCGCACCATAGTCTGGTTAGAGCGGGGTGTGGTGTGAACCTGCGGGCTCGCGGGCTGTCGGGAGTGAAGACATGGCGGAACGCCAGATGATCAGACGGCAGATGCTGGGCAAGGCTGTGGGGGTACCCGGCGCCGGTGTCGCTGCGGTAATGCCCGCGGCACTTCAGCACCGGGACACGCCGCCGCAGACCATGCCCAGGATGCCCCCGGCGGGGTGACTCCCCCGGGCCGCGGAGATATCGGCCATGCGCATCCTGCTCGTCGAGGACGATCCTAGCGTGGCGCACTTCGTCCAGAAGGGGCTGCGTGAGGAGGGTTACGCCGTCGACGTGGTGGCCGACGGCGAGGCCGGCGAGCTGATCTACCGGGCCAATCCGTACGACCTGCTGATCGTCGACGTGATGCTGCCCGGCCAGGACGGCTTCACGCTGGTGCAGCATGTGCGTCAGCAGGACCTCCACACACCGCTGTTGCTGCTGACGGCTCGGGCCGGGGTAGACGACAGGGTGGAGGGCCTCAGCCTCGGCGCCGACGACTACCTGACCAAGCCGTTCGCCTTCTCCGAGCTGGTGGCGCGGGTGCGCGCCCTGCTGCGGCGGGCCAGCCTCGACCAGTCATGCGTGCTCACCTGTGCCGACCTGGTCCTAGATCCTGTGGCGCACACCGTCTCGCGAGCTGGCCAACCCATCGACTTGACGCGCACGGAGTACGCCCTGCTCGAGTACCTGCTGCGGCGCCGCGGCGAGGTGGTCACCCGCGCCCAGATCACCGAGCAGGTGTGGGGCATGAGTTTCGACCCGGGCACGAACCGGGTCAGCGTCTACATCAGCTATCTGCGCGATCACCTCGACCGGCGGTTCTCGCCGGCGCTCATCCACACCGTGCGAGGCGTCGGCTACACGCTGGCCGAGCGGCCACCGGCCGGGGCGTGCCATGGCTGACCTACCGCGCCCGGAGAACGGCTCGCCGGCTGGGCCCTCCTACTCGCTGGCCGCCCTGATCGGGTACGTCCTGAAGCTGGGGGCCACCGGGTTCGGCGGGCCGGTGGCCCTCGTCGGCTACATGCACATGGACCTGGTCCAGAAGCGCGAATGGCTGACGGAGAGTGACTTCAAGGAGGGCCTGACCCTGGCGCAGCTCGCTCCCGGTCCCTTGGCCGCCCAGCTCGCGATCTACCTGGGCTACTGCCACTACGGGGTGCTCGGGGCCAGCGTGGTGGGTGCGGCCTTCGTGCTACCGTCGTTCCTGATGGTGCTAGCCATCGGCTGGGCGTACTGCCGGTTTGGCGAGCTGGCGTGGCTCCAGGCCGCCTTCTACACCGTCGGGGCGTGCATCATCGGGATCATCGCCCGGAGCGCGCAGCGCCTGGCGGCAAAGACCCTCGGCCGGGACAGTCTGTTGTGGGCGATCTTCGCCGTGGTGGCGCTCTGCACGATAACCACCTCCCGGGAGAGCATCCTGCTCGTGCTCTACGGTGGGGTAGCGGCCTGGCTGCTCCAGGCGCCGCCGGCTGCGCTCCGCAGGCCCGAGCCCGATCCGCGAGCCCGGGCGTGGGTAGTCGTGGCGGTGGCCGGCGCCGGACTGCTCGCCGTCGGTCTCGGGCGAGCTGGGCCGCCTGTTCTGGTTCTTCAGCCAGGCCGGCGCGTTCGTGTTCGGCAGCGGCCTGGCCATCGTGCCCTTCCTGTACGGCGGGGTGGTGCAGCATTTCCACTGGCTCACCGACCGCCAGTTCGTGGACGCCGTGGCCGTGGCCATGCTCACGCCGGGTCCCGTGGTCATCACTGCTGGCTTCATCGGCTACCTGGTGCAAGGCGCCGCCGGCGCCTGCGTGGCGGCGCTGGCGACCTTCCTGCCCTGCTACCTGGTGACCATCTTGGCCGCACCGCTGTTGCGCCGCCATCGCGCCAGCCCGGCAGTGGCCGCGGCCGTGGCGGGCGTTACGGCGGCGGCCACCGGGGCCATCGCGGGCGCGGTGGTCGTGCTCGGCAGGAGGTCGGTGGTTGACTTGGCCACCGCCATCACCGCCCTGCTGACCTACCTCGTGCTGGCCTCCGGCCGCAAGGTCCCGGAGCCGCTACTGGTGCTGCTCAGCGCCCTGGTCGGGCTGGCCATGCACCGCGCGTAGGCGGATCGCGGCCGCGTGGCGGCCGCGGGCCGTCACGGGCCGACGGTTAGGGACTTCTAACCCCCGCCGTGTTGATAGACGGGGATGTGGGCACTACCATTGCCGTCCGATGTTCCTGCTGCCGGAACGGCACGTGAGCCAAGGAACCGTCCGGGTCGTGACAACAGCAGGCAGTCTGCTGATCGTGGCAGCCCTGCAACTGCCGGGCCGGGCCGCCGGCGGGACGCCGGGCGCCGACGACATGATCGAGTTCCCTCTGGGTGCCGCGACCCCGCCGGAGGACTGCGGAACATGTCACCAAGCGATCTATCGCGAGTATGAATATGGGTTTGGAAGTGATATGCAAAACAAAGCGATGGTCTACCAGTCGTTGAAGGACGAGCGACTCAATCTTCCGCACAGCGGCTCGACGGCGCCCTCAGCCCACGCCTTCGCGGGCACGGATCCCTTTCCCATCCATGCGCGCGGCGCCGAGGAGGAAGGCAAGACCTGCAACGTCTGCCACTTCCCCCAGCCGTTCAAGCTGCCCGACCTGGAGACCGCCGAGACCGTCAAGCCCACGCCGCGCCCAGCGCAACAGCAGCAAGTCGGGGTGACCTGCACCAGTTGCCACCTCACGCCGGAAGGCGCGATCCGCGGGCCCCACGCCGTCGAGGCGCCGCACGCTTCCGTCCAGGAGCCGGCCATGCAGACCTCGGCCATGTGCGCCTACTGCCACAGTTTGGGTAAGCGGGTGGTCGGCAAGCAGACGCAGACCTTCTTGGAGTGGCGCGAGGATTTTGCCAAGCCGGGCCTGGGCCGCCAGCAGTGCCAGGACTGTCACATGCCCCGGACCGTGCGCACGACGGCCGAAGACTTCAACCAGCCGGCTCGCGCGGTCGCTCGGCACCTTTGGACCGGCGGGCATTCCGCCCAGCGGCTTGGCAGCGCGCTCAGCCTGACGCTGCTTCAGCCGGCCGAGGACCGGGCGAGCCTGGAGTTTCACGTGATCAACCTCGGCGCGGGCCACTCCGTGCCGACCGGCTCCAATCGGCGGGGCATCCACTTGCAGGTTGAGGCTGCGGACGCGAGCGGCAGGATCGCTGCGCGGCAGCAATGGCTGTTCGCGCCGTGGTACGGCAGCCGTCCAGATGACCGCGCCTTCCTTGAAGAGGACAAGCAGCGGCCGGACGCGGTCGCCGCCACCCAGGCGGATGCCCAGGGGCCGCACGAGTCGTCCATCCGCGCCGGTGAGGAACGCGTGCTGGGCTGGCAGCCCAAGCTGCCACCCGGCGCCTACACCATCCATGCCAACCTGATCTACGACTTGAACCGCTACAACGATCCGGCCTTCAAGGACGATCAGACGGCGCTCTCGCGCACGGCGCTCGCCATCAATGTGAAGTGAGGCCTGGTGGAGGCGCCCTGCCGCTCCCCGCGGCCAGGGGCCTCCACCTGGGTCGGTGGGGATCCGGCATGAAGAGCCTGACGGCACCAAGCGGGTGGCGAGCAGGCTTGCTGTGCCTGGCGCTTGCGCCGCTCCCGGCCGTGGCGGAAGGCGGCCCGCCGCTCCTCACCGACGACCCGGGCACCCCGGGCAATGCCAAATGGGAGATCAACGTGGCGGCCACGGCCGAGCGTGGGCGGGCGGGCTGGTCGTTGGGATTGCCGCTGGTGGATGTCAACTACGGGCTCGGCGAGCGCGTGCAGTTCAAGGCCGAGCTGCCGTGGATGGTTCGCAGCGCTGCGGGACGGCCGACCGCCACCGGGCTGGGCAACGGCCTCCTGGGTGCCAAGCTGCGCTTCCTGGACGAATCTCGGAAGTGGCCCGCCGTGTCCGTCTATCCGCAGTTGGGCCTCAACACCTTTGCGGCGGGGATCCATCGAGGTTTGGCGGAGCCGGGGCCGGAGCTGTTGCTGCCCCTGCAGGTGCAGAAGTCCCTGGGACCCGTGTCAGTGAACCTGGAGCTCGGCCGGTTCTTCGCCCGGGGAACTTCCGGCGGGTGGATCTACGGGCTGGCCCTGGGCCACGAGATCCAGCGGCTGGAGGTGATGGCCGAGGTGCATGGCGAGGCCGACAGCGGCTTCCGCAACCACGAAGTGGTGCTCAACGCGGGCTGCCGCTGGCGGCTGGACCGGGAGCGCACGTTGCTGTTCTCCCTCGGCCGGGGGGTCGCCGGCCGCGCCGGCGAGCGCCCGGATGTCACCGCCTACTTGGGGCTGCGGATCGAGCCCTGAGCGCCCGCACCACTGCGCCACTGCTCCACCGATGCTGTGGGCCTGCTGGGTGCCGCCATGCGTCGGCGTTAGGCGTTTCTAACCAAGGTTCGCGCCCGCGCCCGGCCCCGCTGACCCACACTAACGGGTGAGGTCCTTGCACCTCACCCATTGGTGCCGGCTCTCTGGGATGGGGGCACAGCCCCCGCTCCGAACGGCACCACCTGCTGCCCTGGAGGGCTGACAGAGTGCGCAAACACTCGCTCGTAATGGCTGCGGTTGCAGCCATGGTCCTGCTGCCCCTGGTCGTCGCCGCCGTGGAGGAATCCGGCCCGGCCAAAGGAGAGTCCCTCATGCTCGACGTGAAGCCGTTCAACAAGAAAGGAGACACCTACTGCGCCGTGTGCGCGAGCGCACCCAATCCGCTCGTGATGGTCTTCGTCACCAAGAACGACGACGCGACCCACGGGCTGCTGGGCAAGCTGGAGGAGGCGTACAAAGCAGGCTACGACCAGCACCTGTTCGTTGCGGTCGTGCTCCTCGGCGAAGGGCCGGAGATCGACGGCCTGAAGACGTACATCACCGACCACAAGCTCACCACCCCGGCGGCCATCGTGCCCTGGGACGATGGCGACTTGAAGACCTGGAAGCTCAACCCCAACGTCGCCAACACGGTGGTCTTCATGAAAGCCCACCAGGTCGATCACACGGTCGTGGAGCTGGCGGCGAAGGATCTGGCGGCGAACCTGGAGGCGATCACCGGCTGAGACCCTCGGCCGGGCTGCGTTGCGGCCAGGGCGCCAAGGGATCGCCGGCGGGAGCCGAACTGATCGGCGTCGGCCGGTGTGCGGCCGCCGTCGACGGATGCCGGAGTCTGCCCGATGAGCCCTTGGCGCAGCCTGCGTGTGCGCTTGGCGCTGTTCTCAACCCTCATCTCCACCGCCCTGTGGGTGGTCCTCAGCGCGTGGGTCTATCTGAGCCTTCGCCACGGTCTGCTGGGCGAGGTAGACGCTTCGATCCACTCGGTGGCCGAACAGATCGTGGCGACGCTGGCGGTCCCGGAACAGGCGGTCAGCTACCACGCCATCGCCGAAGCACTGGCCACTCGCCGCGCAGGGGCACGCCCGACCTATGTCCAGGTCGTCAGCGACGCCGACCGGGTAGTCGAGACCTCCGAGGAGCTCGAAGGGGCGCCGATCCCGGTGCAGGCCGACATCCTGGCGGCGGCGCGCCAACGTGGCGAGGTCGTGGGGTACGTCGACTTCCACGACGAGCGGATCCGCATGATCAGCATGGCGGTCCGTTCCTCGCCGGCGGACCGCCGGGTGGTCCAGGTCGGCATGGCCCTGACGCCGGTCAAGGCGACGTTGCGCCGCACGTTGTGGGTGCTGCTCCTGGGCTCGCCACTGGTGCTCCTGCTGGCCGGTCTCGCTGGCGTCCTGCTGGCCGGCCGCGCGCTGGCGCCGATCGCGGCCATCGCCGCTCAGGCGCAAGTGATCACGGCCACCAACCTCCGCCAGCACCTCGCCGTCCAGTACCCCGACGAGCTCGGGGCTCTGGCCGCCACCCTCAACGCGATGTTCGACCGGCTGGACGAGGCGTTCCGCGCCACCGAGGACGCCTACCGGCACCTCCGGCGTTTCAGCGCCGACGCATCGCACGAGTTGCGCACCCCGTTGACGGCCCTGCGCGGGGAGGCCGACGTCGCGCTGCGCCAACCCCGCACGGCCGAGGAGTATCGCGAGGCCCTGGAGCACGTCCTCAAAAGCGCCGAACGGATGTCGCGGATCGTCGAAGACCTGCTGCTCCTGGCCCGCGCCGACGCGGAGGAGGTCGAGTTGCTGTCCGAGCCGGTCCAGCTTGACCTGCTGCTGCGCGAGGTGGTCGAGACCAGCCTGCCACTGGCCCAGCAGAAGGAGGTGCATTTGGCGGGCGACGGCTTCCCACCGGTCGAGGTGGTGGCCGATGAGACCTACCTGTTCCGGCTGTTCGCCAATCTGGTGGACAACGGCATTCGCTACACACCGCCGGGTGGCGCCGTGACGGTGACCCTGCACGAGGTCGAGGGGCAGGCGGTGGTTGCCGTCAGCGATACCGGGGTCGGCATCGCGCCCGAGCACCTGCCGCACATCTTCGAGCGCTTCTACCGGGTCGACAAGGCGCGCTCGCGCGAGCATGGCGGTAGTGGTCTGGGCCTCGCCGTGACGGCCTGGATTGCGGCCGCCCACCGCGCACAACTGACGGTTGTCAGCGCACCCGGCCAGGGCAGCCGCTTCACGCTGACGATGCTGATCGGGCCGCGGTAGCAGCGCCCGGCTACCCAGTCCGAGCCGTGACCCAGGTGGCGCCCCGCGGGCGCGGCTCTACTTCGCGTGATCCGCGGCCGCCCGCGGCATACCCGCCACCAGCGCAGCGAGCAGGAGCAGCGCATCCAGCCGCCAGGTGACCGCCACGCCGAACTGCTGCGCGACGAGGCCGCCGAGTGCCGCGCCGAGCATCGAGCCGGAGCCCACCATCATCTCGTTGATGCCGCCCTGGCGCGCCGGGTCGGCCCGGCCATGGAGACTGTGATAGATGCTGGCGGTGTAGGCGAGCCCGCCATTCAGCCCGGCGGCGACGAGCCCGAGCAGCCCCAGCGTGGGCCAACGCGTGGTCAGCGCCGCCAGCCCCACCGCCGCCAGGGCCTGCGAGCGCGCCAGCCAGGTGGCCAGGGCGAGCCGCGGCCGGCGCACCCCCAGGTAGAGGAAGACCAGCATCTGCGAAGCCGAGAGCATCACCACGCAGGCGCTGATGTCGTGAGGATCGAAGCCGTAGCGCAGCCGGGCGTAGCGCGGGAAGTGCGTGCGCAGGCTGGCGATCACGAAGAACGCCACCCACATGCCCAGCCAGGCGCGCCAGCGGTCGGTCCGCGGGCTGGGCGGCGGGCCCGCGGCGCCGTCCGCGCCGGCCGCGGCGCCGAGCGCCGGGAGGCAGAGGATCACCATCGCCGCGGCGACGACGCCGAGGGTGAACCAGGCCAGCGAGCGCTGCGGGCCGAGGCCCTGGTAGGCCACGCCGCCGAGGAAGCTGCCCACCACGGAGCCGCTGCTCCAGCCGATGTTGTACGCTGCCATGCGACGGTGCAGCTCGGCGCCGCCGGCGCCGCGGCCGATCCAGCCGGCGAGCGACGGCCAGAACATGGCTGCGCCGAGCCCGCGCCCGGCGAACGGGAGGGCCAGGCCCCAGGGCGTGCGGACAGAGACCATGCCGAGGGTGCAGAGGGCCATCAGGCCGGCGCCGAGGAACGTCATGCGGCGGGTGCCGACCCGGTCGCCCAGGTGTCCCATCAGGATGGTGGAGCAGAGGTAGACGGCGGTGCCGATGCTGAGCACCAGCCCGGTGGTCCGCGCGCCGGCGTGGAAACCGACGTCGAGCCAGAAAGTGGTCATCAGCACGGAGCCGCCGACGCAGGATTCGACCAGCCCCGCGGCGATCAGGAAGCCGAGCGTGCGCGGGAGGCGCGGGGTGCGCATGCGGAGAGACACCTCGGTGCTGCGGCCGGAGTGGGTAACACCACTCCGTGGGCGGTGCCGGATCGCCCGGAGCTCTGCCCGGCGGCCTGTTTCGGCGCCGCGAGCAGCGAGAGTGCTAGAATCACCAGGGCGATGGCCAACGAGATGGCCACCAGGGCGGTGACGGCGCTGACTTCCTGCGGAGCACGCTGACGCACCTTGCGGCACCTCGCTCCCGGTCGTGTGGCGGGTTGAGTGTAGCGGATGCGCGATCGCAAGTCAATCGGCGGAGCATGGCTGCCAGGGCTAGGTCAAAGTCCAGGTCGGCCGCGCGGTCCGGCCCCCTCTCCTTGCCAAGGAGAGGGCTGGGGTGAGGTCCAGTCCAGCCTGGTTGGCGTGGGACCTCCCCCTGCCCCCTCCTTGGCAAGGAGGGGGAACCAGGATCTTGAGAGGCGCCGCGACTTTGACCCAGCTCTGGCATGGCTGCTGGGCGCCGCGCTGCTGCTCCTCGCCCTCCCCTCCCTCGCCCTCGAGCGGGACGGCGATCGCTTCGTCGACGAGCAGCACCACGCGGTCGCCCTGGTCTGGGCCTTCGGCCTCACCGACGCCGTCGAGCTGCCCGCCTACCGGGAGTGCGGCTTCAACACCGTCTACCTCGACCTCCCCGCCGCCGCAGGCGTGGACCCCCAGGGCCTCCTCCGCCTCGCCGACAGCGCCGGCCGGCAGGGCTTCCACCTGATCCTCGGGCTCAACCCGGTGGACGCGCTGGGCGACGGGCCGCTCGACGTGGCCGATCCCGAGGCCGTGCAGCGCAGCCTGGACTGGCTGGCCAAGGCGGTGGCGGCCTGGAAGACCGCGCCCGGGCTCGTCGCCTGGGGCTTGCAGCACGATGTGGAGGCGCACCTGGCCAGCGGGCCGGCGGCGCTCGTGGGCTGGCTGGCCCGGCGCTACGGCGGGAAGCTCGACATGCTCAACGCCGCGTGGGACACCCGCTTCCGCTCGTTCGCCGCCATCGGTCCCGACGCGGTGGAGGCAGCCGAAGCGGCGCGGCCCGGCGGGTTCGGCCCGGGCACCCTCGAGCTGGCGCGGCAGCGCGAGGAGGTGGTCAGCGACACGCTGAGCCAGTGGGCCCGCGCCATCCGGGCCGACGACCCGGTCCACCCGGTGCTCGGCGGCCGCATGCGGCGCTACCGCACGCTGCTCTCCGCGCCCACCGCGCTGGCCGGGTTGCAGCCGTTCCGGCGCGTCGCCGAGGGCC
>JACPDV010000138.1 GCA_016183835.1 Armatimonadota bacterium | reverse complement strand
CACCGACGGGTACTATCGCGGCGGGCGGCTGGACTTCGAGACGCAGCCGGACATCAAGCTCTACTTCGATAAGCCGGACATCTCGTTCGTGGTCATGGACGTCTACTTCCTGGAAAAAGAGGAGAAGGCGCAGACCGCCGGCGGCGCGGGGGCGGCCGGTGAGGCCGGGATGATGGGCACGGGCCCAGGCGGCGGCGGTCCGGGCATGATGCCTCCCGGGATGGGCGGTGAAGGAACCGGCGAGATGCCGCCCGGGATGATGGGCGGCGGGCCGGGAGGCGGCGGTTCAGGCAAGGCGGGCGGCCGGCGCGGCTCGGGCGGGCCGGGGATGCCGGGTCCGGGCGGGCCGGGGATGCCGGGTGCCGGCGGCCCCGGGATGATGGGTCCGGGCGGGCCGGGCCAGCCGGGCGGGCCGATGCAGCCGGGCCAGCTCGGACAGCCGGGTCAGCCGGGCATGATGCAGCCGGGTCAGCCCGGACAGCCGGGGCAGCCGGGCATGATGCAGCCGGGGCAGCCGGGCATGATGGAGCCGGGCATGCCGATGGAGCCGGGCATGGGCCAGCCGGGGATGCCGGGCATGGCCGGGGAGCCCGGACAAGCGGGCACGGGTGCGCCCGTGGTGCAGACCAGGAAAGCGCCCGCTACCCGCAGCCTGCGCGTGGTGCTCGACACCGATCGCGGGCCCATCGTGGCCGAGGACTTCTATTTCGACCACCAGTACGAGGTGCACCCCGGGTGGACGCGGCTGATGATCCCCATCAAGGACTTCACCAACCTCAGTGAGCGCACGCCGGATAAGCTCAAGCGGTTCCTCATCTTCGGCGACACCACCGACGCGTTCTACGTCGGCGGGATCCGGTTCATCGCCGATGAGGTGCCGATCAAGCCGCAGATCCTCGGGCCGCAGGAGATCACCAACGCCGTGGCGGGCGAGGAGCTCCGGCTCGAAGGCTTCGTCGACGCCGGCCTGAGCGTGGTCGACTACGAATGGAACTGGGGCGACGGCGACACCGAGACCACCGACGACCCGGTCGCCAAGCACCTCTACGTGAAGGCCGGCGACTACACCGTGACCCTCACCGCGCGCGACAAGGACAAGCGCAAGGAGGCGGGCAAGACCAGCATCAAGGTGGTGGTCAAGCCGTTCCACCTCGCCGAGCAGTGACGCCGCGCGAGCGCATCGACGCCGCCCTGGCCTTTGCCACGCCCGACCGCACGCCGATCCTCGGCGGGTGGATCGCCTGTCCGCCCTATCTCATGGAGCTGGCCGGCGCCACCCCCGAGGACTACGCAGCCGATCCGCTCGCCGTCTCGCTCCGCGGCTATCGCGCGCTGGGCTCCGACGGGCTCCTCGGCTGCTTCGTCCCCCGCCACCTCGACGAGTATCGCTGCGTCGACCAGTCGTCCTACCTGATGGCCGATCGCGGCATGAGCTTCGAGGCGGTGCAGGCCCACATCGACAGCCTGCCCCAGCCTGAGCAGGTCGAGGCCGAATGGGACTTCGACGCCGCCTACGAGCCGTTCCGCCGCGACCTGCTGGCCGGGCAGGAGCGCGCCGGCGACATGGTTTGGATGCCGCCCCTGTGGGGCTCCGCCGCGCGGCTCGACTGGTACGGCCAGTTCGGCTACCAGAACTGGTTCCTGCTCTTCGGGCTCGACGAGCCGCGGGCCCGCAAGATGCTCGAGGTCAGCACCGCCCACGCGCGCCGGCTCAGCCGCCTCTGCGCCCGCGCCGTGACCGACGGGCTCTACCCGCGCGCCGTGCTCCTCGGCGAAGACATCTGCGATCAGCGCGGGCCGATGGTCTCGGTCGACTTCATCGAGCGCTACTACGCGCCACTCCTGCGCTACGGCCTCGAGCCGCTGCTCGATGCCGGCTGCCGGCCGGTGTGGCATTCCGACGGCAACGTACAGCCGTTGCTCGATATGCTCATCGACTGCGGCGTCCAGGGCTTCCAGGGCTTCCAGCCCGAGTGCGGCATGACCCTCGAGAAGCTCGTCGAGCGGCGCTGTCGCGATGGCGAGCCGCTGGTCATCTTCGGCCCGCTGGCCGTTACCACCGAGCTGCCGCGGATGACTCCGGACCAGGTCGTCACCCGGCTCCACGAGTGCATCGCGCTCTGCCGGGGGCGCGCCGCGCTGCTGATCTTCACCGGCAATACCATCTGCCCCGACACGCCCCTGGCCAACATCCTGGCGATGCACGAAGCGGTGCGAACCGCGGCGTGAGGCCGTTCGTTGGTGGAGGACCCGGGGCGCGGGCCGCCAAGCTCCCGGCCGCAAAGGACGCCGCATGACCGCCCTTCCGCAACAGCCCCCCGGCCGCCTGCTGGCCGGCGCCGAGCAGATCGAGATCCACACCGAGAGCCTGGTCCGCGGCCGGGTTCGCTTTGCCCTGTTCGACTTCGACGGCACCGTCTCGCTGATCCGCACCGGTTGGCAGGACGTGATGATCCCCATGATGGTGGACATCCTCGCCGCCACGCCAAAGGCTGAGGACCGCGAGACCCTGGACGGCGTGGTGCGGGACTACGTGGACACCCTCACCGGCAAGCAGACCATCTACCAGATGCTGCGCCTGGCCGACGAGGTGCGCCGGCGCGGCGGCACGCCGCGCGATCCGCTCGACTACAAGCACCAGTACCTCGACCTGCTCTGGGACAAGGTGCGGCACCGCGTGGCCGGGCTCAAGGACGGGCGCATCGCGCCCGACGAGCTGCTCGTGCCGGGCTGCGTCGCGCTGCTCGAGAACCTGCGCGCGCGCGGCATCACCTGCTACCTCGCTTCCGGCACCGACGAGCCCTACGTGATCGACGAGGCGCGCGCGCTGCGGGTGGACGAGTGTTTCGACGGCGGCATCTACGGCGCGCTCGACGACTACCGCAAGTTCAGCAAGCAGATGATCATCGACCGCATCTTCGCCGAGCACGGGCTGGGCGGGCCGGAGCTGGTGGCCTTCGGCGACGGCTACGTGGAGATCGAGAACACCGTGGCGGTGGGCGGCATCGCCATCGGCGCCGCCACCGACGAGGTCACGCGGTGCGGGGTCAACGCCTGGAAGCGCAACCGGCTGATCCTGGCCGGCGCGCACATGATCGTCCCCGACTTCCGCGAGCAGACGCGCCTGCTGAGCTGGCTCTGCGCCGAGGAGTGAGGCATGCCCTTCCCGCAGTTCGACCGCCGCCGCCTGCTCGTCCAGCCGCTCGCCGAGCGCGTGCACGACATGGGGCTGCAGACGCTGATCCCGCTCGACGCCGACCCGCCCTGCGCCAACCCGCGCGTCGATGCCGTGGCGGCGGCCATCGTCGCGGCGCGCGCGGCTGGACGGTCCGTGATCCTCATGATGGGCGCGCACGTGATCAAGGTCGGGCTCTCGCTGCACGTGATCGACCTGCTCGAGCGCGGCTTCGTGACACATGTGGCGATGAACGGTGCCGGGCCGATCCACGACTACGAGCTGGCGCTGGTGGGCGGCTCCACCGAGAGCGTGGCGCGCTACATCCGCACCGGCGAGTTCGGGCTGTGGCGCGAGACGGGCGAGCTCAACGACATCGTCAAGGCCGGCTACGAGGCCGGGCTGGGCTACGGCGAGAGCGTCGGGCGGGCGGTCGAAGAGCGCGGGCTGCCGCATCGGCAGGTCAGCATCGCCGGCTGCTGCCACCGGCTGGGGATCCCGCTCACGGTCCATATCGGCATCGGCTACGACATCCTCCACGAGCACCCCAACTGCGACGGCGCGGCGCTGGGCGGGGCGTCCTACCGCGACTTCCTGATCTTCACCGAGGCGGTGACCGGGCTGGAGGGCGGCGTGCTGCTGTGCTTCGGCTCGGCGGTGATGGGGCCGGAGGTCTACCTCAAAGCGCTCGCCATGGCGCGCAACTTGGCGCGGCAGGAGGGCCGCACCATCGCCCGCTTCACCACCGCCGTGTTCGACCTGGTGCCCCTCGGCGACGACCTCTCGAGCGAGGCGCCGAAGGACGATCCGCGTTACTACTACCGCCCGTTCAAGACGATTCTGGTCCGCACGGTGCGCGATGGGGGGACCAGCTACTACGTCGAAGGCGACCACATGGTAACGTTACCACATCTGCGCCGGCGGGTCCTGGCGCGGGCCGGCGGGGAGGCGTGACATGCTGAGTGCAGAGCGGCTGGCGGAGCTTCTCGACGGGTTTCGAGAGGTGCGGGTGGCGGTCCTGGGCGACTTCTTCCTGGACAAGTACCTGGACATCGACCCGGCCCTGAGCGAGCTGAGCCTGGAGACCGGGCTGGAGGCGTACCAGGTGGTCGGCGTCCGCTGCCAGCCGGGCGCGGCGGGGACCGTGACCAACAACCTCAGCGCGCTGGAGGTGGGCACCATCCGGGCCCTTGGCTACTGCGGGCAGGACGGCGAAGGCTACGAGCTGCGCCGCGGCCTGCACCGCACGCGGGTGGACACCGAGCACCTGCACGAGTGCGCCGGCCGCTTCACGCCGACCTACACCAAGCCGCTGGTCCGCACGCCGGGTGCGCCGCCGCGGGAGCTGAACCGGCTCGACATCAAGAACCGCAGCGCCACGCCGCGAGAGGTGGAGGACCGGGTGCTCGCCAGTCTGGCGACGCTGGCGGACGAGGTGGACGCGATCATCGTCGGCGACCAGGTGCAGGAGCGCGACCACGGGGTGGTGACCACGCGGGTGAGGAAGGCGCTGGCGGAGCTGGGGCGGACCCGGCCGGGGCTCGTGATCGTCGCGGACTCGCGCGAGCATATCGCGCAGTTCGACCACGTGAGCATCAAGCCGAACGCGCGCGAGGCGGAGCTGACGCTGGGCGACAACGAGGACATCCTGGACCCGGGAAGTGAGGGCTTTCGGCAGACAGCCAGGATGCTCTCGATGCTGCGCTCGGACCGGCCGGTGTTCGTCACGCTGGGCGACCAAGGGGTGCTCGCTGCGGACGGGCCGGAGGAGCCGGTGCTCGTGCCGGGGGTCCCGGTGACAGGCGAGATCGACATCGTGGGGGCGGGCGACAGCTTCTGTGCGGGCGCCACGGCGACGCTGGCGGCGGGCGGCACGCCGGTGGAGGCGGCGATGGTGGGCTGCCTCGTGGCGTCGCTGACGATCCAGCAGATCGGGACGACGGGCACGGCGACACCGGCGATGGTGCGGTCCAGGCTGGCCGAGTCGCCGTACGTCGGCGGAGCCCGACCGCGTCCGCAATAGCGGACCCTACGGCTGACGCCGTGCCCGATCTGCCCCACAACGAGCGGGGAACACCCCGGAGGACGTGCATGATCGTCGTGGCCAACCGCATCGCCGTGGCCAAGGGTTACGAGGCCGAGTTCGAGGAGCGGCTCCGCACCCGGCAGGGGCTGGTGGAGGGCGAGCCCGGGTTCGTCCGCAACCTGGTCCTCAAGCCGCTCGAGGCCGAGACTTACGTGGTCATGACCTGGTGGCAGGACTACGCCAGCTTCGAGGCGTGGACGCACAGCGACGCCTTCCATCAGGCGCACAGCCGCCGGCCGCCCGCCGAGATGTTCAGCGGGCCGAACAAGCTGGAGATCCACGAGGTGCTCACCGACACCGGCGGGTCGGCCGCGTGATTCCAGGCGCGGTTGAAACCCGGGGTGCCGGCGGGTCGTCGTACCGCACAGGCGGACCTCGCGCCGCCGGCCGCCCTGGTTGGCGGGCGGGGAGGTGAGCCGCCCCTTTGCGGCGTACCGGCCCGCCGAGCTGCGGTAGCGCGCAGGGGTGAGAGCACTGTGAGCCGACGACTGACCGCCGCGTGGATCCTGTCCGCCGCCTGCCTGTGGGGCTGGCCCGCGTTCGCGCGGCCGGACGTCGAGGAGGGGCGCGACTACGTCCTGGCGCCGCCCGACCCCGCCTGGAGCGAGCCGGATTTCCCGCTGGTGGTGGTGATCGCTGAGCCGGGCCGCCCGCTCGACGCCGTCATGCGGACCTACCGCCTGCTCACCGCGCCGCGCGGCGCGCTGCTCCTGGTGATGCAGGGCGGCGACGCGGCGAAGCTGGCCGAGGCGCTCCTCGCCGTGCGGAAGCAGTTCAGCGTGCGGCCGAACGCCACCATCCTGATCGGCCGCGACAAGATGGCCGCCTGGGCACGGGAGCTGGTGCTGCAGCAGCGCGACGTCTTCGCCGGCCTGATCGCCATCGACGATCCCGGCATCCCGGCGGATCTGCCGGAGGGCGCCGACGGGCTGAGCAGCCGGCTCCGACAGGCGGCCTGCCTCCTCGTCAGCGACGCCAAGAGGCTCGTGGGCAACCAGGAGGTCTACAAGAAGCTGCTGGCCAAGGGCTTCTCCGCCGCGCTCACGGCCGTGCCGCCCGAGCAGCTCCTGGGTCAGCTCGGCGCCGCGCTGAACACGCTCCTCCCCGTGCCCGCCGCTCGCACCGAGCTGTTCGACCCGGTCACCAAGGTGCTCCTCCGCGCCATCCCCGGCTGGGAGTTCGTCCGCAGCGACCAGGGCCTCGCGGTCGCCCAGCGGCAGGACAACCCTCAGGCGTTCAAAGTCGAGATCGCCGCGGGCACTTTGGGCAAGCGCTCCTTCGAGGACTACGTCGGCGCCACGCGCGGGACGCTCCAGGGCGACGGCATCGAGCTGCTCGAGGACCAGCGCGTGACGCGGCCGGAGGCGCCAGTGCTGATGCACTCGTTCCGCTTCACGGACCGGCGCGACGGGCCCGAGCGGGCCGTCTACTGGCTGCAGCTCGGCGTGGGTAACCAACTCATCTCGTTCCGCGGCGTGGCGGATCCGATGCAGTTCGCCGCGCTGCAGCAGGCGGTCAACATGCTCGCCAATGCGATGAGCTTCAACGCGCCGCCGCCGGTGGACCCCGCGGCGCCGCCCGCGGCGACGCATCCCTGATCAGCCGCCCAGCGCCTGCCGCCAGCCGGCCAGCGTCTGCTCCGCCATCGCCGGCCAGGTGAGCGACCGGGTCGCCGCCAGCCCCCCGCGCAGCCGCTTCACACGATGCTCCGTGTCGCTCTCGAGCCGGGCCAGTTCCGCCGCCTGCTCGCCCGGCGTGCCGCACAGGACCAGCTTGCCCAGGTCGCGCTCGAACACCTCGCCGCCCGGCGCCACCACCGGCGTGCCGCACGCCAGCGACTCCAGGATCGCCAGCCCGCCCGGCTCGCCGCCGCCCACCAGCACGGCCACCGCTCCACTGATTGCCGCCGAGAGCGGCGCCGGATCCAGGGGCGGCAGGACCGGGCCGTCCCATCCCGCCGCCGCCCGGTCCAGGACCAGCTCCGCCGCCAGACGGTGTTGCTCCCGGGCCAGAGTCGGGCGACCCGTTCGGCAACGCTCCGCCATGGGCTGAACACCACGGCCGCCTCGCGGAGCAGGCGCGGGAGGAGATTCCGCCAGGCCCAGGCGGTGCGGCGCGGGTAGCGCTCGGGATGGTCCAGCGGGTCGAGGGTGCGGATGCAGGTCGTGACCGGCAGCCCCGCGCGGTGGGGCGGCAGGCCCTGCACGTGGAGCAGGTCGGCGCCCGCCTGACGCGCCGCCGCGGCCAGCACGCCGAGCTTCCACATCCCGCTCCGTCCGCCCACCACCGCGGCGGTGAAGTTGTCGGCGCGCGGCAGCCCGGCAGGGTCCACCTCCCGGTCGAACAGCAGGTGGAAGTGGGTCTCGTGGTCGACGAACGCCAGCGCGTGGACCACATTGAGGCTGTAGGCGTACGACTCGCCGCCGGGATCGGCGAGCGGCCGCGCGTCGATGGCGACGGTGAAGCTCATGGCCTCACGCCCACAGCGTCGCCCGGAGGTGCGCCGCGCTCATCGTCAGCGTCTCGGCCAGGGGCCGCGTGGGCTGGTGGTCGGCGAACGCCGGCTCGAACACCGCAGGTCCGGCGAACCCGATCTCGCGCAGCGCCTGGCCCAGCGCGCCGAAGTCGAACGCGCCCTCGCCGGCGGCCTCGACCCACACCCCGTCGGCGCCGCGGTCGCGAAGGTGAAGGAACCCGATCCGGCTGCCGAACCGGCGCACCACGGCGAGGGGGTCGGCGCCGCCGTGCAGCAGCCAGTCCAGGTCGGGTCCGAGGATCAGCTCCTCGGGCGAGAGCCGCTCGGCCATCTCGCGCAGCTCGCGACAGCCATCCGCAGCGTCGCGGGCGTAGGTGTGCAGGTTGGGCATCACGCCGTGGCAGCGGACGGCAGCGGAGACGGCGCGGAGGGTCTCCGCCTGCTCGGCGTAGTCGTCGTCGGTCTTGTCGCGCCCCGCGGGCGGGTTGGCCGAGACGCCCAGGTGCGCGCCGCCGAGCCGTCCGGCGCGCTCGCAGGCGGCGTCCAGGTCCTCGACGATCTGGCTGCGCTGCGCCGGATCCCAGAAGGCGGCGTTGTGCGAGATGCCGATGAACGCGATCCCGGCGGCGCCCAGCGCGTCGGCCATGCGCTGCACGTCGCCGTCCTCGGCCAGGAAGTCCGCGCCGGTCTCGAGCCCGTCGAACCCGGCGCCGGCCACTTCGCGGCAGATGGTATCAATACCATCCTCGAACAGCTTGCGGAAGATCGCGTGGGCCTCGGTCCACGGGTGGCCGCGCATGGCGAGCTGGCAGTAGACCCAGCAGTGGAAGCCGAGCTGCATTTACGTCTCCGCGGGGAGTGTGAGGGATGGGCGGGAAGGTGTCAACGGTGGGGCACGGTTGTCGGCCGGTTCGTTGCCCGGCTGGCGGCCCGGCTTGCTGTGCGGCAACCATACCAAACCCACCTTCGTGGGTTCGGATCCGGAGTCCGCGCAGGCGGACTTCGGATGGTTGCCGCGGTTTCCAACCGCCGGGCGAGGTCTGCAGGATGCAGGTCCCCGCCGCTCCGCCGCCGAAACACCGCGCCGAGGACCAAACATGCCGGACCATCACCGGTGGCTGCGCGCCCTCGCGGTCGCGCTGATCGCTTTGAGCGCCGTCGCCCGCGCGCAGGATCCCGCCTGGACGCAGACCTTCGACATGAGCCGCGACCCGGCCTGTGGCGGATGGTTCGGCGCCGGCACGCGGCATGAGCTGGCCGACGGCGTGATGCGGGTCGTCGACGGCAGCAGCGAGGGCGGCTGCGGACACTGCTTCATCGTCGACTGGGAGGCCAACCCCGAGACGGAAGCCACCGCCGAGGCGCGGCTGAAGGTGGTCAGCAGCCAGGGCGACGCCGGCGTGGCGCTGTGGGTCTCCAACGGGGTCAACGAGGAGGGCATCCAGTTCACCACCGACGGGCTCAACCTCGCCTTCGCCGGGACGAAGTACGCGCTGGACACCACCGCAGACTTCCACGTTTACCGGGTCACCATCCAGGGCCTCGACCTGAAGCTCTACGTGGACGGCAAGCTGGCGGTGGACGGCGCCGGGAAGTTCACCCACGTCGCCCACCAGGGCCGCAGCCAACTCGGCTTCGGCAGCGCTTCGAGCGCCGCCCGGGGCGAATCGTTGTGGGACTATGTGCGTTTCCGGTCGCCACTGCGCCCGCAGCTCGGCGCTGCGCCGCCGGGCGCCGAGCAAGTCACCATCTTCCGCGAGCCCGACACCTACGCCGTCTTCCCCGGCCTGGCCCACGACCCCGCCACCGGCCGCTTGTCGGTCGCCTTCCGCGCCGGCGGGCCGCGTTCGCACATCGACGGCAAGGGCTCCCGCACCGTGACGATGGTCAGCGACGACGGCGGGAAGACCTGGCGCGAGGGCCCGATGCTCCCGTCCCCGCCCTTCACCGGCCCGAACGGCGTACAGGTGCGCGTGCGCTGCAAGTGGTGGCAGGAGCACCCGGCCGAGGAGCGGCAGGCGCTCAAGGACAAGGGCTACCTGGTGCAGGATGTAAGGCCCGGCGTGGTGGCGATCTGCGCCGGCGCCGTGTGCGACCGCTCCACCGACGGCGGCAAGACCTGGACCAGCCGCGACATCGAGATGCCCTTCATGGCCTGCCTGGCCTCGGGCATGAACTCCCAGCAGCTTGCCGACGGCACCATCCTCTTCCCCACCTACGGCTCGGTCAAGGACGGCGACCACGACTCCTCCTGGCTCCTGCGCTCCACCGACTGCGGCCTGTCCTGGCAGCACATTCTGGTGGGGCTCAAGCCCGGGCTGCACCTCAACGAGCCGGCGATCATCGAGTGCCAGAACGGCCGGTTGCTGACCGTCATGCGCACGGGCATGGGCAACGACCACCTGTGGCAGGCGGTGTCGGACGACCGGGGCGCCACCTGGCACGGCCTCGAGGACACCGGCCTGAAGGGGCATCCGCCCGACCTGTTGCGGCTGCGGGACGGCCGGATCCTGCTCAGCTACGGCTACCGGCACGATCCGCTGGGCATCCACTGCGCCGTGAGCAGCGACGAAGGCGAGAGCTGGGACCTCGAGCACCTGTGGACCCTGCGCGGCGGCGGCGGCAGCTTCGACCTCGGCTACCCCCACTCGGTCCAGCTCAAAGACGGCGCGGTGGTGACGGTCTACTACTTCGTCGAGCCTGGCGGCATGCAGTTCATCGCCGCCACGCGCTGGCGCGTGCCGTAGCGGCGCCTTGGAGACGATGTTGCCGTTCCTGCTCTGGACTCTCCCCGCGCTGCTTCCCGCCGCCGGCTTCGGCGAACCGCGTGACATCGCCTTCACCGCCACGGCCGACGGCACCACGCAACACTACGTGGAGCTGCTCCCGGACGGCTACGACCCAGCGCGAACCTACGACGTCGTCCTCGCCTTCCACGGCCACGGCTCCGACCGCTGGCAGTACGTCCGCGACCCGCGCGACGAGTGCCGCGGCGCTCGCGACGTGGCGGCCAAGCACGGCATGCTGTTCGTCAGCCCGGATTACCGCGCCACGACCTCGTGGATGGGCCCGCTCGCCGAGGCCGACACCGTTCAGACTATCGCCGAGCTGAAGCAGCGGCACCACGTGGGGCGGGTCTTCCTGGTCGGCGGCTCGATGGGCGGCTCGGCGGTGCTCACGTTCACGGCGCTGCACCCCGAGCTGGTGAGCGGCGTCAGCAGCCAGAACGGCACGGCCAACCACCTGGAGTACGAGAACTTCCAGGACGCAATCCGCGCCTCGTTCGGCGGCACGAAGGCCGAGATCCCGCTCGAATACAAGCGCCGCAGCGCCGAGTACCAGCCGGAGGCGTTCACCATGCCGGTGGCCATCACAACCGGCGGGAAGGACGAGTCGGTGCCGGCCGGGAGCGTGCT
Source organism: Armatimonadota bacterium (assembly GCA_016183835.1). Taxonomy (GTDB): domain Bacteria; phylum Armatimonadota; class UBA10988; order UBA10988; family UBA10988; genus JACPDV01. Next base: position 4,777 of record JACPDV010000138.1, on the reverse strand, counting down.
GCGGCTGGCCGACGTGCTGCGCAAGATGGGCCGCGAGCCGTTGGTGATTTACCGGCCCGAGGGCGGGCACGCCACGGACTACGCCGACACGACCGCGGCGCTGGAGTGTGTGATCGGCAAGGCGGGCGGATAGCCGGTCACGCCACCTCCGCCTCCAGCCCGCGGGCGGCGGCGCCGACCACGATCGCCGCGAGCCGCTCCGGGCTCTGGCGCGTGCAGGACAGCTCGTACGCCTGCCCCAGCCATTCGTACTTGGCCCCGGCGGAGTCGTTGTAGGGCAGGAACGCCACCCGGCGCAGGCGGTGGTCCCCAAGGTAGTCGAGGATCGAGTGCAGGTTGGCGTCGCTGTCGGTGACCCCGGGGATCAGCGGCACGCGGACCTGCACGTCCCGTCCGGCGAGAAGGGACAGGTTGGCCAGGATGCGCTCGTTCGGCACGCCGCACCAGGCGCGGTGGAGCACCGGGTCGAGCAGCTTGAGGTCGTAGAGCACCAGATCGGCTTCGTCGGCGACCAGCGCCAGGCGCTCCCACGAGCAGGCGCCGCAGGTCTCGATCGCGGTGTGCACCCCCGCGGCCCGGCAGCCACGGAGCAGCTCGGCGGCGAACTCCGCTTGCAGCGTCACCTCGCCACCGGTGAGCGTCACCCCGCCGCCGGAGTGCCGGAAGAACGGCTGCAGCCGCACGGCGCGGCCGAGCAGCTCGTCCACCGTCATCTCCCGTCCCTTGATCTCCAGCGCGTCGAAGGGGCAGGCCTCGGCGCAGCGGCCGCAGGCCACGCAGGCCGCGCGATCGAGCCGGTGCCCGCCGTCGAAGTGGTGCACCTCGCGCGCGCACACGGCGGCGCAGGCCTCGCACGAGCGGCAGCGGTCGGGGTAGTGCACCAGCTCCGGCCGTGGGCTCCGCGACTCCGGGCTGTGGCACCAGCCGCAGTGGAGGGGGCAGCCCTTGAGGTAGATCGCCAGCCGGATCCCCGGCCCATCGTGGACCGCGAAGCTGTCCAGGTCGAACACCAGCCCGGTCATCGCCCACCGCCCTGCCGGCGGATGTGGTGCTCCTGCTGCTCGCGCCCGAGCATGGTGAAGTAGGCGCACCAGCCGCCCATCCGTACCCGCAAGGACGCGTAGCGCTCGGGCTCGCGCTGCGCCGCGCGCAGCTCCTCCACATCGGCCACCGTGAGCGTGAGCATCGAGCCGCGGGCCTCGACGAAGCCGCGGATCAGGGCCACCATCCGCGCCGTGCCGGCCTCGCCGCGCACCAGGGCCGCGCCGAGCCGCAGGTCGAGCGGCCCGCCCGCGGGGAGCCGCGCGTGGGGCATGCCGGCATAGGAGAGGATCGCCGCGGGCAGTCCGGCCCGGTCCTGACCCAGCGCGGGCGAGAAGTTGGAGGCCACCGGCTCGCCCGCCTGGCGCCCGTCGGGCGAGCTGCCCAGCCCCTCGCCGATCCCCAGGTACCAACTGAACGTGCCCGCGCCACAGGGGAACAGGATTCGCGTGGCGTGCCGCGCCGCGTGGCGCTCCACGGTGGCGATGAAGGTCTCCATCACCCGCCGGCCCAGCTCGTCCGCGGCGGGCTCGTCGTTGCCGTACTTGGGCGCCTCCTGCAGCCGCTTCCTGAGTAGCTCGTGGCCCTCGAAGTCGGCGTCGAGCGCGTCGCAGAGCGTGGCCGTGTCGGCCAGCCGCCGCTCGAACACCACGCTGCGGAGCGCGGCCAGCGAGTCGATGCAGTGCGAGGCGCTCTCGGCCAGCATGCCGAACGTGCGGTACTTCGCGCCGCCGGCGGTGAGATCGCGCCGGCTCTCGAGGCAGCCCTGCGTGAGCGCGCTGAGGAGCGGCACGGGCGCGATGGTCGAGCGTTCGTCGGCGGAGGCGACCACGTGGTCCACCATCCGCGCCACCATCGCGTCGAGCTGGACCTCGAACGCCGTCCAGACCTCGTCGAAGCTGGTGAAGGCGCGCGGGTCACCGGTGTCGGGCCCAATCGCCGCGCCATCGAGCCGGGCCTGCCCGCGGTTCAGCGCGGCCTCGAGGCAGAGCATCAGGCTCAGCCGTTGAAAGCGGAAGTCGGTGCGGCCGGGGAGGATCACCTCCCAGCAGCCGTCGTTGCTGTAGTCGGCGGCGTCGGCGGGCTCGATCCCCAGCCGCTCCAGCGCGGGCACGAGGGCCTCATCGTTGAACATTGCCGGCATGCCGCCGCCGTCCTTGAGCGTCTCCGCCACCTGCTCGAGCAGCTCGCCGGGCGAGTGGTCATGGAGCCGCACCGTGAGGAGCGGGTTGGTCATCTGGTTGCGGCGGTAGCTGTCGAGGAGCAAGTGCGTAAGCAGGGTGGTCTGGTCGTGCCCCGGTGCCGAGGAGCCGCCGACCACGATGTTCTGCAGCCAGTGGTTGGTGGCGTCGAGGCTGTCGCGCCGGGTGCCGAGCTGCGACGACGTGCTGTGCCGCGTGCGCCGGCGCGGGTCGGGCGCCTCGGCGCCGCGGTGCTCGGGGCGCTGCTCCTCGGTGGTGGCGGCACGCTCGTTGAACTTGAGGCAGAAGCAGTCCACCAGCTCCGCCGCCTGCTCGAGGGTCAGCCGGCCGGCGTCGAGGTCGCCTTCGAGCTGCCGCGCCGCGTACTGGTCGAGCCGGCCGACGGCATTGGCGTCCATCGTCGTGTGGAACACCATGTGCAGCAGCCACACCGACTGCAGCGCCTGGTGGAAGGTCCCGGCGGGATGGGCGGGCACCACGCGCAGGTCGGCCGCCATGCCGCGCAGCTCGTCCGCCCGCTCGGCCGGCCCCGAGGCCGCGTCCGCCTCGCAGCGCTCCGCCAGCCGCACGGCGAAACAGAGCACGCCGTCGATGGCCACGGTCACGCTGTCGAGGAACGCCCGTCCGGCCTCGTCCGCTCCGGCGAGCTGCCGCGCGGCGTGGTCGCGGATGCCCAGCAGCCCGTCGCGGAGGAGCCGCGGGTAGTCGGGCACGATGTGGCCGAAGCAGTGGATCCCCAGCCCGCGCCGCCGGCCCTCCTCGCGCTCCTCGTCGGTGAGATAGTCGGGGAAGCTCCACTCGGTGTGCAGCCGCGGCTCCTCGAAAGCGAACGAGCCGGCGAAGAGCTGCCCGGCCCACAGGTCGGTCGGCAGGTGGGCGAGCTTGAGCGCCACGGCGGCGGCCTTGCGCACGGCGAGCGGCTCAGAGAAGCACTCGTCGGGGAGCCGCGCGGGGCCGTCCCAGCGCACCGGAGGCCGCTCCATGGCGGCGCGCACGCGGCGGCGCAGATCCAGCACGCGGGGCGTCTCGGTGCGTTCGGCCAGTCGGCTTGCCAGGCCCATGGGCACGGGTTTCGCCCCTTGCGCCTCGGCTCCTGCGCGCCGGAGGTGACGCCGGGGCGCCGGCGAACCGGCCGCGCGCTGGAGGCAAGCTCGATGCAGTTTCGCATCCTCGGCCGCACCGGCCTGCAGGTCAGTGAAGTGGGATTCGGCGGCGCCCTGGTGGGCATCCGCAACTACCTGGGCGAGTACGACCCGTCCGTCGCCGACGACGAGTGCCGCTCGGTCGACGCCGTCCGCCGCGCGCTCGACGTGGGGCTCAACTTCCTCGATACCGCGCCGGCCTACGGCCACGGGCTGGGCGAGAGCATCTACGGCAAGGCCATCGCCGGCCGGCGGCACGAGTGCATCCTGTCCACCAAGTGCGGCCCGCGCCAGCCCGCCGAGATCCGCCGCTCCTGCGAAGAGAGTCTCGAGCGCCTCGGCACCGACTGCATCGACGTCTACCAGCTCCACGGCGGCTGCTACACGCAAGACGAGGTGACCGGCATCCTCGAGCGCGGCGGGCTCGAAACCCTCGAGGCGCTCCGCACGGAGGGCAAGATCCGCTACCTCGGCTTCACCGCCGAAGTGGGCAACGAGGCGGCCACGCGCCTGGTCGCCAGCGGCCGGTTCGACGTCATGCAGATCCGCTACAACCTTTTCTACCAGGACAACTGCGACCTGATCGGGCGGCGCGGCATCATGTTCGCGGCCGAGGCGGTGGGGATGGGGATCACCCTCATGCGGCCGCTCGCCAGCGGGATCGTGGGCAACTGGATGGAGGCGGTCGCGCCCGGCGTGGCCGCGCAGATCGACCTGCCCCGGCAGCTCCTCAACTACGTGCTGTCCAACAAGCTGGTGGACGTGGCCATCGTCGGCATGCGGCGGGCCGAGGAGGTGGACGAGAACAACGCCATCTCCGACGACGCCTCCACCCGCCTCGACCTGCCGGAGCTGCACCACCGCTGGATGCGCTGACCCCGTGGAGCCCCGCATGGACCCTGCCTGCCTCGCCCGCCGGATCCGCCCCGAGCGGATCCGGCAGCTCACCTTCGACCTGGTGCGGATCCCCAGCCCCACCGGTCAGGCGCGCGCCTGCACCGAAGCCTACGCCGAGCACCTCCGCGGCCTCGGGCTGCAGGTGCGGCTGGAGACCGGCGCCTGGCCCGACCACCCCAGCGCCGTGGCGGTGCTCCCCGGCCGGGGCGGCAAGTGCGTGCAGTTCGACGGCCACACCGACACCGTCCCGCTCGCCCACCCCGTGCCGCGGATCGAGGGCGACCGCGTGATTGGCCGCGGCGCCTACGACATGAAGGGCTCTCTCGCGGTCATGGCGGAGGGCGCCACCGTGCTGCTGGAGGCCGGCGTCACGCCGCCGGGTGACCTGATGCTCACCGCCCACGACCTGCACGAGGCGCCCGGCGGGCTGGGTGAGAGCATCACCGACCTCTGCCGCCGCGGGATCCACGGCGACGTGTGCATTGTCGCCGAGCT
>JACPDV010000137.1 GCA_016183835.1 Armatimonadota bacterium | reverse complement strand
AAGTGCACCCAGAACTGGCGGCCCGCGACCGGGAAGATGTAAGCGGTTCGGCTGCGGTCGGGAGAACTGAACAGCCAGGCATTCCGAAGCCATTGCCAACCCGGCCGCTCGGGCAGAGGCGGCGTGTCGTGCAAGGGTTGGTGCGTGGCGTCGGCAGCCACGCGAACGGCATCCACCGCTCCAATCGGGTAGTACAGCCCGCCTCGACGCTCGAACCGCGGGTCGCGGTCCAAGCCGGCAATCGCGGCCTGGACCGCGTGGGCTATGTTCTGGCCGGTGCGCTGGTACCCCAGGAGCCGACTCGTCTGCGTGACGAGCGCCTCAGCATCGATGCCGCCGGCTCCGCGCACGATGAGCGCCGCTGCCTCACGAACCTCGTCGGGCGGGATATCGGCGATCGCGCGGGGCTGCTCGCCCGCTGCAGGGCGACGAACCGGCGCAGTGGCCAAGTCCTTGGGCCACAGGAACAGTCCGTCCTTTCGAAGCCGTTCGTCCCCTGCACTGAGGCGCGCCGCCGCTCTGACCTGCTCGCGAATCCTCTCCCCGGCACGGTCGAAGCCGAACGCTTCGCATAGCCTCTCGGTCGTCAAGCTGAGCGACACCGGCCCTTCGGTCGCGACGACAGTGCTGACCAGCTTGGCCACCAGGTTCAGGTCGTCGTAGAAGAGCTCAGGGTGCAGCAGTTGGTGCGGCGGGTCCCACTTGCGGTAGGGTACAGTGCCCGGCACACTGGCGTCTGGGCCCGAGTCAACAGGCGGCTCGGGCTCCGTTGTCGGCGGCAGAGGCGGAGGCGCGGTGGGAGGCGGCAGAGGACCGGCCAACGGCAGTGGGGGCGGCTGCGGACCTTCCTCCAACGCAGCGAAAACACGGTCGATCTGGCTCCCGTTGCTGCGCAGCCAGTCCGTCGACCAGATACGCAGCAGCCGCCAGCCGCGCTGCTCGAGCACTTCCTGCCGTAGACGGTCGCGGTCACGGGCGGTCTTCGCCCGGTGGTACATGGCGCCGTCACACTCGATGCCCAGCAGGTAGCGGCCGGTGTCAGGGTCGCGGATGGCCATGTCGATGCGATAGCCAGAGCAGCCGATCTGCGTTTCGACAAGGAGTCCGCGCTCCCGCAGCGCCTCGCAGACAGACACCTCCAAGGGAGAGTCGAACGCGTCGGTACCAGCGTCGACGCGGTCGAGCCAGCCGGTTTCGGCATAGCGCAGGTAGTCCCTCAACAGCTTCGGGCCGCGGTGCTTGCTGTCGTCCACCGCCAGTTCGTCCGCAAGGACCGACGAGACCACGGTCAGTTGGTGCTTGGCGCGGGTGATCGCTACGTTGAGCCGGCGCTCGCCGCCTTCGTTGTTGAGCGGCCCGTAGAACCGGCGCAGCTGGCCGTCTGGCCCCCGGCCGTAGCCCACGGTCAGGATGATGGCGTCGCGTTCGTCGCCCTGCACCGTCTCAAGGTTCTTCACAAAGAACGGTTCGAGGCGGTCACCGGTGAAGTAGCCATGCAGCTCTGGATCCGCGCGTAGAGCGGCGCGTAGGGCCTCCTCGATGGCCTGTTGGTGGGACTGGCCGAAGGCGATGACTCCCATTGATCGATCCGGCCTCGCCCGGTAGTGGTCCACGACCAGCCTTGCGACAACAGACGCCTCCTCTGCGTTGCCGAGCCGGCCACGGTAACGTCCCGCCGGCACGTGGACCCATGTAACGGCCGGGTCGGCCTTGGCCCCTTGCTCGGGCTCCGGGAAAGTCTGAAGAGGATCGTCATCATAGATGTGGCGGTTCGAGAAGACGATCAGTCCCTCTCGCCGGCTTCGGTAATGCCAGTGCAGGCGGTGGCGGTCCAGCCCGGAGCTGCCAAGCTCGTCCAGCACACTGTCGTAGTTGTCGACCTGCTGCTCCTCCGGTTCGTGCTCGTCGTCGTCCAGGCTGGTCTGGAAAAACGACGTGGGCGGCAACTGGCGCTCATCGCCCGCGACGATCAGTTGCCGCCCACGCAGGATAGCACCGACCGCGTCCTGAGTCCTCACCTGTGATGCCTCGTCGAAGATGACCACATCGAAGCGCATGCTCGGGTCGCCGAGGTATGTGGCTACGGAGAGCGGGCTCATCAGGAAGCAAGGCCGCAGTTGCTGGACTGCGAAGCCGGCCTCTCTGAGCAAGACGCGAAGCGGCTTCTGCCGACGCTTCTTCCCCACCTCGCGACTGATGAGGCCGATACCGCCTCCCTGCACCGAGCCCACGCCGGTGGACTGGCGGCGCTCTGACAAGCGCCGCCTGACTCGGACGCAGCCGCTGGCAATGAGCTGTCGATCGGCGCTCTGGAAACGGCTTACTGAAGCTGGCAGGTCGAGGGCCTCGTTGGGCCATAGCCAGGGTCGTTGTTGAGCCACCGCTTCCAGCCAGAGCTGCCAGAACCGCCGCCAGAAAGCGGGTTGGGCGTTGCCAAACGGTATGCCCGCATCGGCGAGTTCTGCGATGAACGGCGCCAGCCCAAGTCGTGCGGCGCGCTCCTGCCAGTGTTGCAGGGACAACCAGGCCCGGCGCCCAGGCACGTCGGCCAGGCAGGCTCGCACACGGTCATGCAGCGCGGTCATTGCTACATCGGCCATTGGCCGACCGTCTACGCCCTGGGGGAACCAAGTACCCAGCGCGCCAAACGCCGGAGCAAGATCGGCCCGGAGCTGTCCTACCGCTTGGCGACACTGTCGCACCCGGATCAGACCCTCCACCGGCCCGCTGGCCACTACCGCGACTGCATGCGGGACCGCGTCAGCGAAGGCGCAGCGCAGTTCTGCAGCCCAGTCCAAAGCGCCGGCCACCGCATCCCAGTCGGTGTCATAGTCGGCAAAGAGATCGCCGAACTCCTGGCGAAGAGGTCCGGAGTTGGTGGCAAGTCTGCCGTTCCGTCGCTCATCAGCGAGGTCGAGCGCTTCCTGGAGGTGCCCGCGAACGAGGCCGGGGCTTGTCGCCCCAGGGTCGAGAGAGAATCCGTAGCACGCGCCAGCCTTGTCGTACGCGTCGAGGTAGGCCCTCGCCGCCTCGGCCTCGGCGTCGAGGGTCTGGGCCAACTGGGCCAAGGGCTCGACGTACAAGTCGTTCGCAGCGGATAGCGCCAACTCGGCGTCGAGTGCCTGCAAGGCGCCTTCGGCCGCCGCCAAGCACGCATCTGCACGCTGCGCCGCTTCCGCCAGCGCCGAGCGGGCAGCGGGCCGCTCGTACAAGAGTGCCGAGAGGCTCTGCCGACAATCGTCGCTGCGACAGCGGTCCAGCAGGGCTGCCACGGCCGGGCATGTGCCCAAAGCCTCGGCCACGCCCGGCCAGTCGGTCCGCGGCCCGACGAACCAAGCGCCAAGTAGCCGCTGGGCCTCGGACTCGCTGGCAACAAGCCAGTCACTGGCGACTGCCACAGCACGCGCCGCGGCCAGAAGGGCGCTGGCCTCCTCAAGCGCGGGCGGGGTGTCTCGTCCGAGAACCTGTCCTACCTCCGCCAGCAACCTCCGGCGTCGACGTCGATAGAAGACGCCCACTATCGGGCGACTCGTTCCGAGTAGCCTGTCGAGCAGCCCGGCCGAATCCGCCTGGATCAGAGCCGTGGCGGCCGACACCTCCAGTCGGCGGCGGCCCTCAGCTGCGGCGGCCGCCAGCTTCCCGCCGGTCTCAGCGAGCGCGGCAGCGAGCGGCCGTTGGGCTGGCTCGAACCACAGCGGGCATAGTGGGGCAGCAACGCTGCACAACTGGCCATCGGCGACCACGTCGTGCGCCTGCTGCAACGTGTCCGGCACCCCTCTATCCAGGACCTCGGCAATCGGGGCGCAAGCGTGCAGCACGTCGCGGACTGCCCGCGCCGTGGACGCCAGCCGTTCACAGAGCTCCCGGCCGCCCTTCGAGAAGCCGGCCTCCGCGTCCGCTGTCTCGCGCATTCGAGCAACGAGGGCGGGCGGCTTCAGCGCCGCCGCCAAGCGCGCATGGTCAAGCGACATGAATCCAGTAGCCAGGCGCTAGGGGGCCTCGGGCTCTCGGCGAGGACGTCCGCCCGTTGGCACAACAACTCCAGCTCGGCCAGCGTGCCAGGAGCGTCCAGACCGCACGCTTCAGCCAACGCCGCGGACGCATCCTGCTGCGCTGCCAGGCCTTCGGACAGAGCCCTGAGACGGGCGGTGAGGGTGGCTTCGTCGACGTGCAAATCGGCAGCCGTTCCACGCCAGGGATGCCCCTTGGCGCGTAGCAACACCTGATACACAGGCTCAAGCGCGGCCAAGTGCTGACGGATATCGTCGTACCTGACGCGGTCGAGTTGGTCGGCGTCGTCAAACGCGAACGCGAGCGCCGGGGCCTGCTCGAGCCGGGCGACCTCGCCGCACGCCCGCACCGGCGTCCAGCCTAGCGGCGGCACCGGCTCGTTGAGTTGCTTGGCGTGCTCGTTGAGGCGGATACGCATCGCCATCAGTGCGGCGTCGTCGGGAGTGTCCGGGCCGGCGAGTTGCCGGACCCCTTCGAGCGAGCGACCCAACAGGCGGTAGACCTCTGACTTCTGAGCCTGGTGGCTGTGGAGCGGCAAGCAGAAGTCAGCCAGGTGGTGCCTCTCCAGGTGGCGCCAGACCACGTCGAGGGCAGCCATCTTCTCGCTGACGAACAGGATCGTCTTCCCCGCAGCTAGGAACTCAGCGATCAGATTGGCTATCGTCTGACTCTTGCCGGTGCCGGGGGGGCCGTGGAGGATGAAGCTCTGGCCGCGCTTGGCGGCTTCGATGGCCACCTGCTGGCTGGCATCCGCATCCAGGATCTGGTAGCAGTCCAGCGGTGGCACTTGGGCATCCAGATCCTCCGGCAGCGGCAGCGCCAGCGGAGCCTCAACCAGGGGCGCGAGCGCCTCGGTGTCGCCGGCGAGTGCCCTGACTAGTGGATGCGCGGCGGCTTCCGCACGGCAGCGATCCAGGTCCTCGTACATGGCGAGTTTCAGGAACGAGAACAGCCCCAGAAAACAGCGCCTCGTCACGGACCATCCTTCGCGCCCAGCCGCTATCTCGTCTACCTCCTCCAACCATGCCTGTAGCGCGCCTTCGGGGCCGTTCTCTGGCAAGGCAAACTCCGGCAAGCCAAGCCGGAAATCGCTCTGCAGGAGGCGCACCAACACCGGATTGACCAAAGGCTCATCGTCGACCATGCCAAGGCTGTAGCGACTGTGCTGCGGCTCGTCGGTCAGCGACACCGGCACCAGGAGCAAGGGGGCGAGACGGGTCTGCTCGGGATCCTGAGCCTCGGGCCACTGGAGGAAGCCGCACGCGACGAACAGGACGTTGACGCCCTGTTCCTGCTCGAACTCGCGGGCCTTCTTTTCGATCGTGTAGAGGGTGCGCCAGTTGACGGCCGCGTCTCGTCCGGTGCGGACCTCTCCCACTCGCGCCAAGCGCGGCACCGGCTCGGCGTCCGTCTCCTGCTCACCCGGCTCGGGTTCGCGGTAGTAGATGTCGCAGCGCTGGCCTGGGCTTGTGAGCCTGTCAAACAGCGCCGCCGCTTCCGGCTCCACCAGTTCCAGTTGTCGGCGAGAGCGATCGGAGATGCGGAAGCTGCTCAGAGGGTTGCGTCGCGTCAGATCGAGAAGGCTCCTCCGCCATCCCTCGATCTTAGCATCGATGCGCTCGACACCCCCCGGACCGGTCATTCTGAGTGGCTCCTGACGGCTGATTGGACTCGCGTCGAAACATACCTCCCGGTGCGGTGCTTCGTAACGGCAGGAAGCCCAAGACTCTGGCGCACGTGCCAGAGTGGCGTGCGGTCGCACCCGGTCCGACCGCGCAACAGACAACGCTCGAGTCGTGCCGAACTTCAACCGGTCCCGTGCAGCTCCACCTTCTCCACGTACACTTGCCGGCACACGTGCGGCGCCTGCTGCGTGATGGACACCCGCACCGAGTTCAGTCCCGCCCGCAGCACCTCCAGCTCCACCCGCCACTCCGCCAGGCACAACCGCTGGGCCGGATTCACCGGGTACTCGCTGTTTCGCCCCGACGCCCATTCCGGCTGGTTCGGCACCAGGATCTGCGGGTCTTTCCACCCGAAGTCGTGCGCGGCCTCGCCGAGGGTCTGGCCGTTCAGCCGCGCCGTGAACCGGTCGCCGGGCACCGCCTCGGAGACCGTCACGCGCAGACGGAACGACCCGCCCGCGGGCACCTCGCCGCAGCGCAAGGCGATCTCCACCGGCGTCCCGTCGTAGCGCAGCGGCGTGGGCAACTGCGCCAAGTCGTTCCGACCGAACGCGCCCTCGGCCCACGGATACCCGCCGCGGCGCTCCACTGGGTAGACCTTGTCGAGCCCGCGGAGCGTCTCCGCGCTGCCGATCTCGTGGTACGCCTGCTGCTGTGACGCGGGCCCCGGCCACACGCCGGCGGCGGCGTACACCTCAGGCGGCGCCGCGTGCCAGTTGAAGGTGACGATTCCGTCCGCGCCCTGCTGCCACCAGTTGCTCGCCACCCCGCGGAAGACCGCAATGGGTGGGTTGCGGTAGCCGTCGGTGGCGTGGTGGTCGTCGATGCAGGGGTAGAGCCTGGTTGCCGGCCCGACCAGCTCGCGGAACGCCTCCACCTCGACCTCGAACGAGCGCGAGCCGAGGGTCAGCATGTCCACCAGCCCCTCGCGCGCCCAGGCCGCCACGTCGAACCCGTCGACCCGGCACTCCGCCAGCGTCGACGGCACCTTGGCCGCCAGGAGGATGGGCCGCCCGCGCCGCTCGCCCACCTCCGCCAGCATCGCGCGCACCATCCGCATGAAGATGGTCACCTCGCCGCGCAGCTCCCATTGCCGGCCCACAGGGAGCACCGGCACGTGGCGGGCGAAGTCGATCTGGAAGCCGTCGAAATCGTAGTTCTCGGCCAGCTCGCGGAGGATGCTCAGCTTGTACTCGCGCAGCTCCGGCACGGCCAGGTTCCACAGCCCCTGCCACCACCAGGTGCGCACGACCCAGTCCGGGTGCGCGGCCTTGACGGGGTTGAGCGTCTTCATCTCGAGCCCGTCTGCGCCCACGTCCACCTCGGCGATGCGGTGGTGCCAGAAGACTTCCAGCCCGCGGCGCCGAGTCTCGTCGATGAAGATGCGGAGCCAGTCGATGCCGTCCCGGAGCCACTGCCGGATGGCCGGATGCGGGCTCGGCGGAAGGATGCGGCTGGGGTAGGCCGCGTAGTTGCCGTAGCCGCAGTCCCACCAGATGCTGTCGATTTGGGTGCCGGGCTCGTCGATGTAGCGGAAGCCGTGGGCGAGCCATTCGGCGGGGGCTTGGGTGAGGGGGGAGAGCTCCGAGCCGTGGGCGTCGTACTGGACGATGATGCGGCGGGAGCGTTCGGCGGTGCGGCGGTGCGCGAGTGCTTGGCGGGCGGGAGCGGACACACGTGGCGGCCCGCCACCGCGATGCCGGCTGCTACGGCCCATCGCCCAAATCCGATGTCACGGTGACGTGCCATTCGCGCGGTGTGACGGTCAGTTCGAAGCCGAGGATCGCGCGCCGGCAGTCGGCGAAGTGGGCGAGTTTGCGCCGGACCAACTCCCGGAACATGCGCCTCGCGTCGGCCCTGGCCTCGAGCGGAAAGAGCTGGACGAACTCGGCCTGTGCCAGGAAGCGCTGCAGCCGCGAGAGGAGCGCGGCATTCCAGGCCACCATGCCCACGCCGAGCAGGCTGCGGTACGAATCGGCGTCGGTGTCATCGGTTCGGTACGGTTGCACGAAGGAGACGAGCAGGGAGGACATGCTGACCGTGGAGGGGATCAGCACGAGCTCCACCTCCCCGAAGGCGTCCTCCAGCCGCCGGCGGATGGCCTCGCCGCCTGCACGCGTCAAAGCGTCTGGCGGACGGCCCCGAGACACGCGCTGCGCGGGTGCCCGCCGGCTCCGCTTCTTCTTCGCCATCCCTGGATCCCCGTTCGCGTCCTCGACCAAGCTACTGTCGTGACAATCATCCAGCGTTGGGGAATCCCTGTCAATGGCAGTCGGGGGATTCGGTAGGCATCGGAGCTTGTTCGGCGCTGGGTCCAGCAGCATCCACATCGTGTGGCACTAAGAGGGTGTCTTGGAACCCTCAGGGCGCATGCCCCAGTCTTCGCAGCATGAGTCGGATCATGGCGATCTGGACCCACGCCTCCTCGGTCTCCGGCAGCCCCTCATAGTCCTTGCTGAGCCGGCGGTGCAGGCCCAGCCATGCCAACGTGCGCTCCACCACCCACCGCCTCGGCAGCACCGCGAACACCGCCGGCTGCGGTGGCGGCTTCGTGCCCAGTGGGACGAAGACCCCTTCGGCCGCCCGGCAAGCGTGCTGCACCACCTCCAAGACCCATCCGAACTGCTGTTGGACCCACTCCACCAGCGCGCCGGCGTAGCCGTGGTCCACCCAGATCAGCCGCAGCCGGCTCAAGCGGAGCGCCGCCTTGGCCAGCACCAGCTTGGCCCCGTCCCGGTCCTGGACGCTGGCCGGATGCACCACGACCGCCAGCAGCAACCCCAGCGTGTCCACCAGAATGTGCCGCTTGCGGCCACTCACCTTTTTCCCCGCGTCGTAGCCCCGCGGCCCCCTTTTTCGGTGGTCTTCGTGCTCTGGCTGTCCAGGATCGCCGCAGAAGGTTCCGGCTCCCGCCCTGCCTGCTGGCGGACCCGCTCCCGCAGCACCTGGTTCAACCGCTCCCAGGTCCCGTCCAGGCGCCAGGCGCGAAACCAGCCGTAGACCGTCTTCCAGGGGGGCAGGTCATGCGGCAGCAGGCGCCAAGCGCAGCCGGCGCGGGCTTGGTAGAAGATCGCGTTGAGGATCTCTCGCGCCGGCCACTTGGACGGCCGCCCGGAAAGCGCTGGCCCAGCCAGGAGTGGCGCCACCGCGGCCCATTCCTCGTCCGTGAGGTCGCTGGAGTAGGCGGCCCGGACCGGGTGCCCCGGCGGCGGCGGCGCGGGCCGGAAACGCCGCGGGGTGCCCCGGCGGTCCGCCGGCAGCACCGGCGTGCGCTGCGGCCGCCGCAGGTGGAAACCCGCTTGCCGCGCGTACGCGGTGGCCAGCTTGGGACTCACGGGCCGGCCGGTCAGCTCGCTCAGGTCGGCGGCGAGTTGGGCGGCGGTCCACGGCCCGCCGTCGGGCGCCGGCTGGGCCAGGAGCCGGGGCAAGTCGGCCTGCTGCTCGCGGGAGAGGATCCGCCGCCCGGCTCCGTTGGCGTCCCGCTGGTCGAAGCGCACGGCGCTGCCGGTCTGGTTATACAGCCGGACCCAGCGGCGCACGGTCCGCGCGTGCACGCCCACTTGAGCGGCGACGGTCGTGGCGTTGCCGCCGCTCGCGACCAGGGCGACGGCCTGCCAGCGCTCGCGTTCCCGTTCGTCCAAGCATCCGGCGGCGCGCTCAGCGAGCTGCTCGATGGTCAGCCAAGGCTCGACAGTGACGCGTCCCATATCCTCTTTGGACAACTGCCCTCGTCATCCGACCCAGCGAAATTGGATGAGATCTTCCGCCAAGACACCCTCTAAGCACCGGGCCCGAGCTGCTGTCCGGCCCAAGGTAGGGGCGGGGTCTCCCCGCCCGATGCGCGAGGTGGGAGCGCTCTGCGCGCTATCTCGGCCGGCCGGACGGGCGAGGAGACCTCGCCCCTACCGGCGCTGTTGGCGCGCTGGACAACATCTCGGGGTGGCTGTTCAGGGCGAGGCGACCGGGGGGTGCTCCGCCGGCATCCCCACCACCCGCTCCGGGCTCGGGTCCAGGTCCGAGTCGAGGCCGATCACGCCGATCGCGGGGTCGGGCATGGATGGTTCTCCAAGAGTTGCGGGGGAGTATACACCGCCACGGATCTCCCGTTTGACATCTCGCGCCGGGTGGGGTACGCCCGGTGCGGAAGCTCGGAGGCCCGGGACATGGCGGTGGTGGTCCGGCGGCGGCTGGGGACGCTCGTGGCCTGTCTGGCCGGCGCCTGCCTTCTTGGCGCACCGGTCGCGGACCCGCCCGAGGGCTTCGGTGCGTCGGCGCGGGGTGGCGAGGGGGGCCGCGTGATCACGGTCACCACGCTCGCCGACAGCGGGCCCGGCTCGCTCCGGGAGGCGCTGGCGGCCGGCGGTCCGCGCCAGATCCGGTTCGCCGTGGCGGGCGTCATCGAGCTGCAGAGCCGGCTCCGCTGCACCTCGGGGCAGGTCACCATCGAGGGCGGGTCGGCGCCCGGCGACGGCATCACCCTCCACAACCACGGCATCCAGTTCCGGGGCGACCCGGACGACATCATCGTCCGCGACCTCCGCATCCGGGTGACCACGGGCGGCGACCAGGGCGACTGCCTGCTGCTGTGGGGCAACCAGGGCGGCACGGTCGAGCGGGCGCTGATCGAGCACTGCTCCTTCATGGGCGCCACCGACGAGGTGATCAACACCTGGGGCGAGGTGCGCGACTTGACGTTTCAGTGGTGCATCGTGGCCGAGGGCACACGGCCGCACAGCAAGGCCTGGCTGTCGGGCGTGGGCACCGATCGGCTGAGCCTGCACCACTGCCTCCTCGCCAACTGCGACGACCGCGTGCCGAAGCTCGAGGGCGGGGTCTACGACGTTGTCAACAGCGTGATGTACAACTGGGACAACAACAACGCCGCCAAGCTCGAAAAGGGCGCACGGGCCAACCTGGTCAACAACCTCTTCCTGCCCGGACCGCGCTCCGCGGCGGCCAAGGGCTGCATCTTCCCGATGGACGCGGCCAAGGGCACGAAAGTGTGGGCCGCGGGCAACCTCAGCCCGCTGACGCCGCGCGACGGCGACGACCCGTGGCTGAATGTGACCGCCTACGAGCAGGCCGGCGGCCGGTGGGTCGAGCAGCGGCCCGCGCCGGAGGCCTACCGGGCCGCCGCGCGGTTCGAAGCCCCCGCCATCGCCACCCAGCCGGCCCTGGACGGGGCGGAGCAGGTGTTGGCGCGGGCCGGCGCGCGGGTTCGCGACGCCGCCGACGAGCGCGTGGTGGCGGAGGTCCGCGAGCGCCTGGCGCGCGGGCTGTGAGGCCGGCGACTACAAGGTGAGGCGCGGCTCGCGCTGCCGCCGCTGAGCGAAGGCAGCGCGACCGCGGGACTAGTTCGTGCGCGCCGCCGGCACCAGAGCGTCTGCCTTCTGCGCGGCCTCCGCGATCGCCGCGCCGGTGAGGTGCTGGCCGCTGCCGTACTTCTCCTGCAGCAGCCGGTTCAGGATCGCCGCCAGGTCGCTGTGGCTCCACGAGTGGTCGTTCTGCTCCGGCGGCTTGCCGTCGGGCAGGGCCTGGCGCGGGTGCGGGCCGTGAAGCTGCGCCGTCCGGGCGGTCGCGCCTTCGCCCACCTTGAACTCCGACTTGCCGTTCAGCTCCGATCCGGACTGGCAGAACATCGACATCGGCACCATCCGGCCGCTCGGGGCCTTGACCTTCTCCAGCCACTCCTCGCTGAACTCCACCCGCAGGCGCTTGGGCTCGAGGCTCGCGATGCCGAGCCACAGGGCAATCAACTCGCGCTGACAGCCCATGTGCTCGTGCGCCACCACGTGGACTTTGACCTTCGCGCCGGCCGGGCCGAGGGGCTTGGGGAAGCTGAAACCTTGCTGCATGTACTCCGGGCTGGCGGCCACGACCGGCGGCTTGGGTTGGAACGCGCCCACCAGATCGTGCCAGCGCACCACGACCGCCACGGCCGCCAGCCCCACGGCCAGCCACAGCAGAAGCCCCATGTGGCTCTTCTTGGCCGCCGCGGGAACAGTCTCTTCACTCATCCGGGTTCCCTCCTCGATCCGACCCCTGCGCTCCGGGCCATGCCGGCGCCGCCCGCCCAAGACAGTGTGCGATCGTCCATGCGTCTTTGCCACGACCTTGGGGCAGGGGCAGGATCGCCCCGGCCGGCAGCTTACTTGCCCACCGGAGACCCGGTCATGCCCCGCCCCAACATCCTGTTCCTCATGTCCGACCAACATAACGCCAAGTGCCTCGGCTCCTACGGACACCCGGTGGTCCACACCCCCCACCTCGACCGGCTCGCCGCCGCCGGCGTCCGCTTCACCTCCGCCTTCGTGCAGAATCCGATCTGCACCCCCAGCCGGATGTGCTACTTGACCGGCCAGTATGCCCACAACCACGGGTACTACGGTCTCTCCGGGCCGTGCCCTCACCAGCTCCCCAGCCTCTTCCAGCAGTTCCACAACGCCGGGTGGTTCACCGGCGCCATCGGCAAGGTGCATCTCCCCGACGGCTGGATCGACCCACACTGCGACTTCCTCACCGAGTGGTCGCGCCCCAGCCGCGCCGGCGTGCCGCCGTACGACATCTGGCTCCGCGGGCGGAGCGACTTCCCGCCCCACAACGAGCAGCACCCCGACGGTCGGCCCGACCCACTGGGCAAGGAGCTCGACTTCGACACCGGCTGGGCGCCCGTGATGACCGATGAGTTCCTCCGCCGGCGTGGCGACCGGCCGTTCCTGCTCTGGTACACGATGGGCAAGCCGCACCAGGAGTACTCGCCGGCGCAGGAGTTCTGGGACCTCTACCCCGACCCGCCCATGCCGCCCAGCGCCGACGACGACCCGTCCGACCGCCTGCGCCCCTTCCGCCGCGCCGTGCAGGGGCAGCGCGAGCATCCTCCGGCGCGCTACGAGCCCGCCGACTACGCCTCGCTCCGCCGGCGCAAGCTGCGCGGTTACTACGGCAACATCACCCAGGTCGACGACGCCGTGGGCCAGGTGCTGGCCATGCTCGACCGCCGGGGGCTGCGCGAGAACACCCTGGTGGTCTACAGCTCGGATCACGGCGACTTCGCCTGCGAGCACGGGCTGCTCGAGAAGGCGCCGGGGATCGCGTCGGACGCTATCGGCCGAGTGCCGCTGATCTGGTCGTGGCCGGGCCGGCTGCCGGCGGGCGCGGTGCGTGAGCAGCTCGTGGAGAGCCTGGACCTGTGGCCCACGCTGGCCGCGCTGTGCGGGCTGCCCTCGCTCTCGATGTGGGACGGGCACGACCTGACCGGCATCCTCCGCGACGACGGGCCGGAGGTGCGCGACGCAGCGTTCACCGAGAACCCGTGGACCAAGGTGATCGCCACGCGGCGTTACCGGATGGCCTGGGTCCCGCAGAGCATGTACCCGGGCGACCCGGTGCATGGGGAGCTCTACGACCGGCTCGACGACCCGTGGGAGCGGCGCAACCTGTACGGCCAGGCGCCCTACGAGCCAGTGGTGCGCGAGCTGACCGAGCGCCTGACCGACTGGCTGGTGACGAGCCAGCACCCGGTGACGGCCTGGCCCATCCCGCCGCACCCGTCGATGGACGAGCGCTGGGCGCAGGAGCTGCCGGGCGACCAGCCGCTGCCCGAGGACGGCCGCACCGCCGCCGCGCAAGTGCGTCGGGCGGTGGACGCCGCGCGGGACAACTACCTCTGAACTGTGAAGGCTGAATGGTGAAGGATGAAGTCGGGGTGGCAGGTTCGCAATCCGGCGCCAACGCCCGAATCCTCGGTCCTTCACGATCGTCTGTGCATGCCTCTGGAGATGGAGCATGGCTGACAACGAGACCGGACTGTTGCTGGGCCGGTTGCTGACGGGTGAGGGCGCGTTCGACGCCGTGGACCACGTCGTGCAGGGCCTGACCCCCGAGCAAGCCACGACCGTGCCCGCCGGACGCACATGAGCTACTGGATGCGGCTCTACCTGGGCTGGATCCGCACGGGCGAGGCGTCGGACCGTGCCGGCTGGGGAGCCGACTTCGTGGCTCCGGCGGCGGAGGCGTGGCCGTCGGTGCTGGACGAGTTCCGCAACCTGGTGGCGGAGGCGCGGGCGATCGCCGGGGACCCGGCACTGGGCGACCGCCGCGTGAGGGTGGAGGATGCAAACGTCCCCGCCGCCACGCTCCTGGGCGACCTCGGCGCGCACAACGCCTATCACCTCGGCCAGATCGTCCTGTGTCGGAGACTGCTGGGGGCGTGGCCGCCGGCTTGAGGAAAAGGGGTCAGGCTACTTTTCCGCGGAAAAGTAGCCTGACCCCTTTTCCTGGCTCGATCTGGCGGGAGGCGCCGCCGGCCGAGCGACGAAGCTGCTTGGCCGGCCGGGAGGGCTCCTCATGCCCACCGTCGAGCAGAACCACGTCGCCGAACTGACCATCCACTCGGAATGCGCCCGCGACGCCGACGGCCACTCCTATTGCGCTTACGTCCGCCCCCCGGGCAGCCGGCGTGCACGCAAGGTGCCCGCCTTCTGGGCCGGCCCGTGGACCTGGAAGGTGCGGTATGCGTCGCCGATCGTGGGCCACCACAAGGTCGGTATCGGCAGCTCCGACGAATGGGAACGGATCCCGCAGGGGGAGCACGACATCGAGGTCGTCCCTTACACCGGCGACAACCCCCTCTACCGCCACGGACCGGTCGCCGTGTCCCGCAACCGCCGTCACTTCGTCCACGCCGACGGCACGCCCTTCTTCTGGCTCGGCGACACCTGGTGGATGGGGCTGTGCCACCGGATGGGCTGGCCCGACGACTTCCAGACCCTCGCCGCCGACCGCCTGGCGAAGGGCTTCAGCGTGATCCAGATCGTCGCCGGGCTCTATCCCGACATGCCCCCGTTCGACGGGCGCGGCGCAAACGAGGCCGGGTTCCCCTGGGAGCCTGACTACGCCCGCATCCGGCCCGAGTACTTCGACCTGGCCGACCGCCGGCTCGAGTACCTGATCGAGGCGGGCCTGCTGCCCTGCCTGGTGGGCGCCTGGGGTTACTTCATCCCCTGGATGGGCGTCGACAAGCTCAAACAGCACTGGAGCTATCTGCTGGCCCGCTACGCCGCCTACCCGATCGTGTGGTGCATCGCCGGCGAGGCCAACCTGCCCTGGTACCTCGCGCCCGGCTTCCCCTACGACGACCGCGAGCAGGTCCACGGCTGGAGTGAGGTGGCCCGACACGTGCGCGAGACCGACCCGTTCCAGAGGCCGCGCTCGATCCATCCCACTGGCCTGGGCAGGCTCAGCGCGCGCGGCGCCATTGACTACCCGGGTCTGATCGACTTCGACATGCTCCAGACCGGCCACGGCCACCGCGACTCGCTCGCGCCCACCATCGACACGCTGCAGTGGTCCTACCGCCAGAAGCCCACCATGCCGGTGCTGAACAGCGAGGTGGCCTACGAGGAGCTCATCCCGCAGAACACCGCGGCGGTGCAGCGGCTCTACTTCTGGACCAGCCTGCTCTCCGGCGCCTGCGGGCACACGTACGGGGCCAACGGCATCTGGCAGTGCAACCGCCGCGACAGCCCGCACGGTCCCTCGCCGCATGGCGGCGACTACGGCCACATCCCGTGGGACGAAGCGATGCACCTGCCCGGCTCGACCCAGCTTGGGCTGGCCAAGCGGCTCCTGGAGCAGTACCCGTGGGAGCGCTTCGAGCCGCACCCGGAGTGGGCGTCCTTCGCGGCGGCGGACATCGTGGACCGGCCGTACGCCGCGGGGATTGCCGACACGGTGCGTGTCGTCTACCTGCCCAGCCGGCAGCCGGTCACGCTGCACGGGCTGGCGGGCGAGTGGCGGGCCGACCGGTTCGATCCGGTCACCGGCGCGCGGACGGTCCTGGGACCGGCGCGCGGTGGTGTGGCCATCCAGCCGCCGGAGGACGCCGACCCGGACTGGGTGCTGTTGCTGGAGGCGGAGTAGGTGCGGCGGGAAGGCCCAGCCAGCCTGGTCCATTGCCGTAGGGGCGACCCCCGTGGTCGCGCGTCCCGGGCCGGCGCGCAACCGAGACGACCGAAGCGGGCGACCACAAGGGTCGCCCCTACAGCGGACCTCGGCGCCCGGTGCCGGCCGAGCAGCGGCACTCGAGTTGCCAGTGCCACACGCGGCGTTCTGCTGCTCGTGTGTGGGCTCGTGTTGGGTGTTCGCGCGGATCCGCTGGACGTGGCGGCCCTCGGCTCGCCGCACCGCCTCGCCGTGCTCACCGTCCGCCTCACCGACCGCGGCGAGCCGCAGTGGCGGGCCGACTACCAAGGGATGACCGCCGTCACCTGGTCGCCCCTCGGCCTGCGCTGCGGGCCGCTCGACTTCACCGGCGGGCTGACGGTGGCGGGCGTCGGCCCGGTGCGCAAGTCCACCGAGGAGTATGAGCTCTTCACCCGCCCGCGTCGGCGAGTGAAGACCGAGTTCCGCGAGCGGACGGTGACCTTCCGCAATGAGGCAGGCGCGCTGCTCGAGCTGGACCTGCGCTGCGGCGACGGCGGCGTGGCGTTGCGCTACCGCATCTTGCGCCCGGCTGGTGACGCGGGTCAGCCGCTCCTGGCCGGCGAAGAGCGCACGGGCTTCGCGCTGCCGCCGGGCGACGCCTGGCTGCTGCCGTACCACCGGCCCGGGCCCTACACGCCCGCCTACGAGGACCTGTTCCAGGCGGTGCCGGTGGGCGCCGCGCCCGGCAAGTGCCGCGGGCCGGGGCCGGCGGACGGCTGGTCGTTCCCCGCGCTCTTCCGCCTCGCCTCCGGCAAGCTCTGGGCGCTCCTCTGCGAGTCCGGCGTGGACGAGACCGGCTGCGGCAGCCACCTGAGCGCGGGCGAGAGCGGCCTGTACCGGCTCCGATTCCCGTTGGCCGGCGAGGCGAAGAAGAGCGTGCCCGCGCTTGGTCAGTCACCGGCGCAGCCGTTGTCACGGCTGCCATGGACCTCGCCGTGGCGCGCTGTGATCCTGGCGGACGACGCCGGCGGGATCGTCACCTCCACGCTTCCCACCGACCTGGCGGCGCCCTGCGAGGTCGCCGACACCTCGTGGATCCGCCCCGGCCGGGCGAGCTGGTCGTGGCTGAGCATCCCCGACCGCTTCGACCGCGACACCTTCCACACGTTCCTCGACTTCGCGGCCGAGCGCGGGTGGGAGTACAGCCTGCTCGACGCCGGCTGGTGGAACCTGCCGCTCCAGGAGATGGCCACCGAGGCGCAGCGCAAGGGCGTGCGCCTGCTGCTGTGGGGCGACAGCACCGAGATGTACGACCCCGTCGAGCGC
>JACPDV010000170.1:1262-3604 GCA_016183835.1 Armatimonadota bacterium | reverse complement strand
ACCAACACGCTCAAGAAGCCGGGTGGCGAGGGCGGTGTGCTGACCTACTCCGACAACGTGTTCAAGCTGCTCCGCGACGCCGGCGTGGGCTGCGGCACCATCCGCGACGAAGATGTGGAGTCCGGCGGGCTGGCCGGCCGCAAGCTCGTCATCTTCGGCTACAGCCCCGACATGAGCGATGCCGAAGTGACCGCCGCCGAGCAGTTTGTGGCCGCCGGCGGCAAGCTGATCGTCTTCTACTCGGCGACGACGCGCATGCTCAATCTGCTGGGCATCAAGTACGGCAACACGATCGTCTCGGAGGAGGGCACGCAGCTCTACGGCCTGCGCTTCGATGCGCCCGGGGTGGACGGCATGCCCGCCGCGGTAGCGCAGCGCTCGTGGCGCACCGTGGTGCCGGTGCCGGTGGACCCGCAGGCCAAGGTCATCGGCTGGTGGCGCGGCGCCGACAAGCAGGACATCGCGCCGGGGATGACGATGGGGCCGCACGGCGTCTACATGGGCCATGTGCTGCTGACCGACGATGCCGTGGGCAAGCGGCAACTGCTCCTGGCGCTGGTGGGGCACTACCTGCCCGAGGTGTGGGACCAGGTCTGCGCCACGGCGGTGCGCGGGCCGGCGCGGATCGGGCTGTTCGACGGGCGGGACGCCCTCCTCGCCGGCCTGCGCGCCAAGCTGGCGACGCTGCCCAACCGCGCCGCCGTGGAGGCGCGCGTGACGGCGGAGGCCGAGCTGCGCGACCGCGCCGCGGCGCAGGCCAAGGCGCACGAGGGACCGGCGGCCCTGTCCACCGCCGGGCAGGCCGACCAGGCGCTGCGCGAGGCCTACCTGCTCTCGCTCCCCTCGCGGCCGGCCGAGTTCCGCGCGGTGTGGAACCACAGCGGCACCGGCGCCTGGCCCGGCGACTGGGAGCGCTCGATGCGCAACCTGCACGACAACGGGCTGAACGCCATTCTGCCGAACGTCGCCTGGGGCGGCTACGTGCTCTACGACAGCGAGTACCTGCCGCATGGCGCCGTGGTGGCGCAGCTCGGCGACCAGCTTGCCGCGGCCGTCGCCGCGGGGCGGCAGCACGGGGTGGAGGTCCACCCCTGGAAGGTCAACTGGAACCTGGGCAACTGCCCCGCCGACTTCAAAGCGAAGATGGCCGCCGACGGCCGGTTGCAGATGGACTTCAACGGCAACCCGGAGGACTGGCTGGAGCCCAGCGACCCGCGCAACGTGGAGCTGGAAGCCAACGTGATGGTGGAGATGGCGCGGAAGTACGACGTGGACGGGATCCACTTCGACTACATCCGCTACCCCGGCTCTGACTCCGGGTTCTCGCCGCAGGCGCGGGAGCGCTTCGAGCGCGAGACCGGGATCCACTGCGACAACTGGCCGGCCGATACGCGCAGGCCCGAGATCCGGCCGAAGTGGGACCAGTGGCGGTGTGACAACATCAGCCGGCTGGTGCAGCGCGTGGCCGAGGAGGTGCGCCGGCTCAAGCCGCACGTCAAGATCTCCGCCGCGGTGTTCAGCAACTACCCGAACTGCAAGCAGGACGTGGGGCAGGACTGGATCCACTGGGTGCAACAGGGCTGGGTCGACTTCGTCTGCCCGATGGACTACACCGGTTCCGACGCCGGGTTCGGCGGGATGGTCGCCCGGCAGATGAGCTTCCTCAACGGGCGGGCGCCGGTCTACCCCGGCATCGGCGCGTTCGTGCTGGGCAACGGCGACAGCTCCGACCGGGTGGCCGGGCAGATCGACATCACGCGCCGGCTCGGCGCGGATGGGTTCACCATCTTCAACTACGAGACCGGGCTGGCGGAGCAGACGCTTCCCGGGCTGCGGCTCGGACCGCTGGCGAGCGACGCGACCGTGGACCACAACGGGCCGCGGTACACGTTCGACGTGGGCGAGACCAAGCTGGACACGGCGTTCGGCCGGTGGCTCGTGCCGGGAGCGAAGGTCACCGTGAAGGTGCAGCGCGGGCAGGATCCGCCCGGCCGGGCATTCGGCGAGATCGCGGCGCAGGTGGTGCTGGAGGATGCCGACGGGAGGCAGGTCCGGCAGCTCGGCGCCGCTCCGGCCGAGGGCAAGTCTGTCACCGTGGATGCGTCGGCGCCGGCTGGCCTGTACCGCGTGACCGTGCGCGGCATGGCGGAGGCCGGGGGGCGGAAGGTGCCGTTCGCGGCGCGCAGCATCCCGCTGGTGTTCGGCACGCCGGGGATGCAGTTCTGATGCCACGCTTCGCCGCGGTGGGCGACACCCACCTGACGCGCGATGCCTTCCACCCGCTGCCGGCGCAGGGCGAAGGGCAGGCGCACGACCGCGGCAAGTACATTGCCAACGTGGAG
>JACPDV010000170.1:0-1226 GCA_016183835.1 Armatimonadota bacterium | reverse complement strand
TGCTCCATTCGGGCGACCTGACCGAGGGCGCGCCGGGCGCCGGCGGGCTGGCGGAGATGCAGTGGGCCCTGGAGACCGTCCGCGACGGCGCCGGCTGCCCCATGGCGCTGGCCCGCGGCAACCACGACCAGCGGCGGTGCTACGAGGAGATCGCGCGGCCCTACCTGACAGGGCAGTTCGGCGCGGAGGACGACCCGTACACGGTGGACCTCGGCGCGGCGCGGATCGTGGTGCTGGACAGCCACCGCTGCGACGCGGCGCGGATCGGGATCGTGGCGGAGCGCTTCGGCGACTGGCCTGGCTGGCGGATCTTGGTGGCGCATTCGCCGGCGTTCAACGTGGGCCGGCCGTTCTTTCGCGACCGGCCGTTCGACACGCTGCTCCTCCGCCACGCCCGGGAGCTGAGGCTGCACGTGCTCTTCTGCGGCCACACCCACAACTCCGCGGTGGTCAGCTACGACACGGGCGGCTGGCCGCTACTGCAGGTGAATCTCTCCTCGGTGCGCTGGGGCGACGATCCGCCAGTGGCGCTGGCGACGGCCAAGACCTGGCTGGTGCCCGCGGCGAGGCAGCTCTGGGCCTGGCCCGGGCGGCTGGAGAACAGTTGGCCGGTGTACGCGCTGGCGGATGTGGACGAGGACCGGCTCGAGCTGGAGCTGCGCGGCGTGGGCCGGGGAGCCGAGCTGGCGATCACAGTGCACCGCGACGGGCGGGTGGTGCCGCGCAGCCTGCCCCCGTTGCTGCCGCCGGCAGCCTTCGGCTTGGCGCAGATCCGTTGCGGATGGCTCTGCCTCAGCCTCTACGAGCGGCCGGACCAGCCGCACGCCGTGTGGCTGGGCGACGTGCTCCTGGGCGAGTTCCCCACCACGCTGCCCTACTACCACCACCGCACGCCACTTTCCAACGAGGCGCTGGCGGCGCTGCGCTATGCCAACGTCATGCACCTGGCCGGACCGGACGAGACCATGGCGGTGGGGAGCCTGGCCATCGAGGTGGAGCTGGACGACGGCACGCGGCGGTGGACCAACCCGTCGGCGGGGATCTACGTGGTGGGCGACGCGTACGCCGACTGGCCGGAGCCGGCGGTGGTGCGGGCGGCGACGGTGGCGGGGCTGCCGGGGATCAGGTTGGGGTTCGGGTGATGCTCGAACACTGCGACTCTGGCCCCATGTATGCAGCAGCCAGTCGTCATTGCGAGGAGGTCTGCCGACGAAGCAATCTCGTCC
>JACPDV010000169.1:11808-18852 GCA_016183835.1 Armatimonadota bacterium | reverse complement strand
CGCTGAGGACCACCACCATCATGATAGCAATCACCACCAGCGCGCCGGTGCGCCGGACGACGCCACCCGGGCCGAACTCCTCGTCGTCCATGGGTTTCTCGTGCATCGCGCTCTCCTCGGCTCCCGGCAGACCGGCCGGCCGACGTGACGGGCTGCCCGGCGGCACCGCCAGGTCTTGAATGGGTGTACCGCCCGCACACGGGCATTACACCCCACCCTACTCCCCTATTCTAACGCATCACGCGCCGTTGGGTGGTCCCCCAAACAGGCGCGCGATCACATCTCTGCCATCTCGGTCGGTGAGCGCCAGCACTTCGTCGCCCGCGGCGAACACAGTCTGCCCTCGCGGCACCACCACCTCGCCCTCGCGAATCACCGCCACGATCACGCAGCTCTCGGGCAGAGTCAGGTCGCGCAGCGCCTTGCCCACCGCCGCCGCGCCCTCGGGGATCGTGTCCTCCACCAGCGAAAACGCGCCGCGATGCAGCTTGAGGAGGGTGACCATGTCCCCTACCACCATCTGCTCCTCGATCAGCGAGGCCAGCACCTGCGGCTGGTGCAACGCGATGTCCACGCAGAACTTCTCGTCGTACAGCCAGGAGTTGCGCGGGTTGCTCACCCGGCCGATGATCCGCCGCACGCCGTAGTGCTTGCGCGCCAGGTAGCAGACCACGAGGTTGTCGGCGTCCTCGGGGTAGCACGCCGCCAGCGCGTCGGCCGTGCGGATCCCAGCGTGCTCGAGCACCTCCGGGTCGGTGGGAATGCCCTGCACCACGCACTCGGTGGGCAGCTCTCGGTGCAGCCGTTCGAGCATCTCGGGCCGGTGCTCGATCAGCGCCACGCGGTGGCCTTCCTCCAGCAGGAGCAGGGCGAGGTGGGAGCCGGTGCGTCCGCCGCCGACGATCACGATGAACATGCTAGGCCTCCCTCGCGTTGCCGAGGAGCGCCTCGAGCTGCGCCAGCCCGTCGGCGTTGGCGGCCACCAGCACCGTGTCGCCGGTCTCGATGGTCGTGTCGCGATCGGCCAGCAGCCCTTGCGTGTGCCTCGTCAGGGCCACGGGGCGCACGTCGGCGGGGAGCAGGTCGCCCAGCTTCCGCCCGTCCCACGCCGCGGAGACGGTCAGCTCGTAGACACACGCCTCGCCGCGCCCGGTGCGGAGCAGGCTGCGCAGCCCGCCATGACCGAGCAGGTCCTCGACCTGGTCAGACAGCCAGTTGGCCGTGCTGACCACGTTGACCCCGAACTCGTCGAAGATCTTCCGCCGGCTCGGCTCATAGCTCCGCGCCACCACAATCGGCACGTTGAAGACGGTCTGAGCGATGTGGGCCGCCACAGCGTTGACAGCGTCGGAGCTGGTGACCACCGCCACCGCGTCCGAATCCTCCAGCCCGGCGCGCTCGAGCACCTCGCGGTCGAGGCAGTCGCCCACCACGGTGCGCCCACGGAAGCCGCTCCGGACCCCCGCGAACGAAGCCAGGTCGGCGTCCACCACGGTCACCCGGTGGCCCTTCTCGAACAAGCGGTAGGCCAGCTCGGCCCCCACCCGGCCGCAGCCGATCACCACAACGGTCATGCGTCACTCCACGCGTCGTCAGTCCGGCCGAGGTGGTCGCCGCCGACCACGTAGGGCACATCGGTCACCACGATCCCGGGCCTGCGCAAGAGCGCCAGCCGCAGCCACGTCGCGGTCTGCGAGTGGAGCATGTGCTGGTACCAGCGCGTGGGCACGAACTCCGGCACCACGATCGTGATGATCTCGTTCGGCTGCCGCGACTGGGCCACGGTCTCCACGTACTCGAGCAGCGGCTCGAGCAGCAGCCGGTACGGCGATTCGAGCACGATGAGCCGCGTACCGTCGCCCCATCTGAGCCACTTCTGCTTGACACGCTCAGCCTCCGCGCCGTCCAGCGCCACGTACACCG
This sequence comes from Armatimonadota bacterium, assembly GCA_016183835.1. GTDB lineage: Bacteria > Armatimonadota > UBA10988 > UBA10988 > UBA10988 > JACPDV01. The sequence goes on along the minus strand of JACPDV010000169.1, from coordinate 16,929 downwards.
CGGTGATGTCCCGCGTCTGCGACAGCGCGTACTGCAGGGCCTTCAGCGTGCCCCGGTGCACGCCGCTGATGGGCAGGATGATGCGGTGCCGAGGCAGCGCCGGCGAGACCCCGTAGTCCTCCAGCGACAGCGCCCTGGCCAGCGCCCGGTAGTGGCGGTGAATGCCAACGAACAGCCACACGAGCAGAGGCAGGAGGAGGAGCACCATCCACGCGCCGTCGTGGAACTTGGTGTAGGCGAACACGACCATCACCACGCAGGTACACACCGCGCCGAAGCTGTTGATCACCAGCTTGTGCCGCCAGCCCCGCTCATAGCGCAGCACGGAGCCGCGCTCCTGCACTTCCCCGCCAGGCCGCAGGTGCCCGCTCTTGTACCACCGCCGGGCCATCCCTGCCTGCGACAAGGTGAACGAGAGGAACACCCCGATGGCATACAAGGGGATCAGGTTGGTCACGCTCGCCTCGAAGATCACGATCAGGAAACAGGCGATCAGCGCCAGTGCCACGATCCCACGCGAGTACACCAAGCGGCTGCCGCGGAAGGTGAGCTGGCGCGGCAGGTAGCCGTCCTCCGCGCACAGCGCGGCCAGACGCGGGAACCCGGCGAACGCGGTGTTGGCGCCCAGGACCAGGATGATGGTCATGGTCCAGATCACCGAGTAGTAGCCGATGCCGCGCGCGCCGTAGACTGCGCGGCTCACGGAAGGCCGTCACCCCGTTGGAAATCGCCTCCACGCCCGTCAGCGCCGCCGTGCCGCTGGCAAAGGCATGGAGGACCAGGAACGGCGTGACCGCCAGCGCCACCTGTCCCATACCGAACAGCTCCGGTGGGTTGCGCACCGTGCCGAGCATGCCATGGACGTAGCGCCAGAGGCCCACGCCCACCAGGGCGTACATCGCCGCGATGAACAGAAAGGTGGGGATGGCCAGGAGCGCCCCGGACTCACGGACGCCGCGGAGGTTGACCAGGGCGATCACCAACACCATCAGGACCGCCAGAGCGACCTTGTGCTCGAGGAAGAAGGGATAGCCCGAGGCGAGCTGGGCTACTCCAGCCGAAACCGACACCGCCACGGTGAGGATGTAGTCGGTGAGCAGCGCCGCGGCGGCGATCTGTGCCGCCGTGTCGCCGATGTTGTCGCGGGCCACGATGTACGCGCCACCGCCGCCGGGGTACGCGTAGATTGCTCGTACGACAGCGTGAGGATGATCAGCAGGGCGGCGATGGCGATGGAGATCGGAAAGGCGAGTTGGAACGCACCGGTGCCGGCCGCGGCCAGGATGACCAGGATCTCTTGGGTGGCATAGGCAGTGGACGAGAGCGCATCGGAGGAGAACACAGCCAACCCGATGGCCTTGCCGATGGTCTCGTGCGGCGCATCGGCAGTGGCGAGCGGCCGGCCGAACAGACCGGTCCTCCACGATCGGCGCGGCTCGCTCTGCGCGGTGACCTCCCGCACGGCTCCGCGAGGCGACACACTGGTCATGGGCATACTACCACGTCCTGCCAGGATACCGCTCCGGGCCAACCCCGTAAAGCCACAGGCTGACGCGCCCCGGCCCGAACGTCAAGCGGCGCGGCCCGGCACAACTCGTCCCCGGACGGAGGCGCTTAGGCCGAGCCGCCGAAACGCTCTCTCGTCGAGGTGACGCCCATGCCGCAACCCATGCCCCCCTGCCGCATCTGGGAGCAGGATTGGACCCCCCGCGACCGCGTGCTGATGGCCTTCGAGCACGAGCAGCCGGATCGTTGTCCGCACTCCATGGGTTTCACCCAGGTCGCCCACCAGAAGATGGCCGAGTTCTACGGCGACCCGCACTGGCTCGGCAAGATCGGCAACCACTTCGCCGTCACCGGCGCTCAGCTCCCCTGGAGCCAGCCCCAACCCGGGTTCTACCGCGACGCCTTCGGTGTGGTCTGGAACCGCACCGTGGACAAAGACATCGGCATCGTCGCCCACTATCAGCTCACCGAGCCCGACTGCGACGGGCTCCCGCTCCCGGACGTGCACGACCCCGACCTCTACGCCCACCTCGGCACCTTCGTCGAGGACCATCCCGAGGAGTTCCGGCAGGCCAACATCGGGTTCTCACTGTTCGAGCGCGCCTGGACGCTGCGGGGCATGGACAAACTGCTGATGGACATGGTGCTCCATCCCGAGTTCGTGGAAGAGCTGCTCGACCGCATCTGCGACTGGAACGTGGCCTGCGTGCACCACCTGGCTCAGCACAACCTCGATTGCATCGCCTTCGGCGACGACTGGGGGCAGCAGCACGGCTTGATCATGGGTCCGGCGCATTGGCGGCACTTCCTCAAGCCGCGGCTGAAGCGCATGTACGACGCGGTGCACGAGCACGGCATGTACGTCTGGATCCACTCCTGCGGCGACGTGTCGGAACTGCTGGGCGAGTTGGCGGACATCGGGGTGAACTGCTTCAACCCCTTCCAGCCCGAGGTGCTCAACGTGGCCAAGGTGAAGGAGGACCACGGCCACCGCTTGGCTTTCCACGGCGGGATCTCGCTCCAGCGCACGCTCAGCCGCGGCACGCCCGACGACGTGCGGCGCGAGGTGCGCGAGCGCATTCAGGTGGTGGGCCGCGACGGCGGCTACGTGCTGGCGCCGTGCCACGCGGTGACCGCGGATGTGCCGGCCGAGAACATCCACGCCATGCTGGACGAGACGCTGGGGCAATACCAGTGAGCCGCTGCGCCGTCAGCCGATGACGTCGGTGTCCCGTGCCTCAGGTCCCGGCAACTCGTCGCCGCACCCGATGCAGCGCGGGTGGTCGCACGGCGTCGGCTTGCCGCAGCCCGGGCACTTCACCCGCGCCGGCCAGCGCCGGTGCGTCAGGTAGCCGACGTAGCCCGGCAGGCCGAACAGCGCCGCCAAGACCCCCCACGCCGCGGTGCACCGGCCGGCCCAGCGCCGCTGCCGGCGAAGGGTGAGGACCGCGGCGAGCAGGCCGGCCAGGGCGCCCACGGCAAGGCATGCCCAGCGCCCGCGGACCTCCGGTGCCGTCGTCGGTCGCTCGGGATAGGCGAGCGCCAGCGCCTCCACGGCAACGCCCAGGCCGGCCATCAGCGGGCCGGCGGTGGCAGCGCCGTGGACCCAGCGAGTTGAGGGCGTCGGCACCCGCTCCGGCCCGCTCGCGGGGCGCGACCATCTGAGCTGCCGGGTGATGCGGCCATCCGGCGCGAAGTAGGCCACCTCCGTGTCGCGTCCATGGGTGCGGCTGTAACGGGCCACGGCGAGGCCGCTGTCCGTCACGCCGAACGACAACTCCCCGCGCAACTCCACGGGGCGCCGGTAAGTGGTGTGCACGCCGGTGAGGGGGTCGAGCACGACCAGCCGGTCGGGGGCGGAGAGACAGAGGTCGTAGTCCGGCGGGCCGGCGGCGCGGCGGCTGGCCGTCCTGAACAGGATGCTCACAGAGAGCAGGCCGGGCTCCCGGTACAGCTCGCGGACCTCTCGCCGCCCGATGTCCAGGCGCCACACCCGCCCGCCCGTCAACAGGAATACCTGCTCCGGCGGCCGCGTGCCGGTGGATGACCTGGACCCGCCCGGAGCGCCGCTCGTGAAGGGCAGAGGCCGAGTCAACACGTGGCCAAGACCGTGCTGGAACTCGGCGATGCTCAACGCGAACGGCCTGCTCGCGACCCTCTTGCCCGGCTCGAACCCGCCCTCTCCGAGCGAGCCCATCAGGCGGCGGGTGACCGGATCATAGCAGACCAGCCACGCCTGTCCACCGCGCACCGGCCGCCACCAGGCGTAGACGCCGTCCGGGCCGGAGTCGACCCGGCCCAGCGCCACGAGTGTCTCCACCGCGTTTCGCCGCGGGAGCCGGTAGTCCACCGCCGGCAGCTCCGACAGCGACAGCCAGGGCGTATCGGCGGGCAGCTCCAGCCGACGGCCGGCCAGGTCCTCCGTCCAGTTCTCGGGCTCCACGTAGTACCCCGACCGGACCGTGCGGCGGGTCGCGCGCACCAGAGGCCGGTCGTCTGCCAGGAATGCCAGGCCACGCTCGACGCCCGGTTGTGGCCCCGTCCGACGGCTTGCCTCGTCGAGCCAGGTCACGGCGCAGTACCACAAGGCACCGGCCGCAAGGGCGTTCAGCGCCGCCCAAGGCACCTGCCGCGCAAGTCGTTGCCGGTCCATGACGACTACCTCACAACTCCCGCGTGGCCACCACGTGGCGCACCGCGGCCGCCAGCCAGGCCACGACGACCGCCGCCTGGAGCGGGATCAGCCAGGCCAGCGAGGGGCACGGCTCGCCGCCGTTGGCGCGTGCCGCGGCGTCCCAGATCTGGGAGAAGAGCACCACCGGCCCCGCCACCGCCAGGGCGGACAGCGCAGCGCCGGCGATTGGCAGCAGCCGGCTGCCGTGGAACGACGGCCGCCACAGGCCGCCCAGCAGCGCGCCGGCGTAGACCAACGGCAGAACCAGCCAGAGCAGCCACGCCGGCCCGGTGTATGACCACACGAACGGCGCGGGGTTCGCGCCCGGCCAAGCCAGCCAGGAGAAGAACGCCAGCATCGCCGCGAGGGTCATCGCCTGGAGCACCATCAGCCCGATAGCCGCCTTCGCCGCGATGATCCGCATGCGCGGCACCGGACGGTGGAGCACGAACAGCCACGTGCCGTGCACATCCTCGCCCACGGTCTGGCGCAGGCCGAGCGCCGCGGCGAGCAAGGCGCCGCAGTAGGCCAACGGCAGCACGAAGACGTCGCCGCCGGTCCAGAGGTGCTCGTACAACTGGCAGACGTGCCGGATGGGCTGCCACACCGCGGCCCAGCCCAGCGCCACGGCGCTGAGGCCGATGATCGGCAGCAGCTCCCGCAGCTCCTTACGCAGCATCGCCTTCCACATCGGGCGTCTCCGTGGCGAAGATGGGCAGCGGGCGGCGGGCGCCGCGCGTGTAGTCGATGAAGGCGTCTTCCAGGCTCAGCCGCAGCACCTCGACCCGCCGCGGGTGCAGCGCCTCCGCCCGCCGGGCCAGATCCTCGTCCCAGCCCACCACCAGCAACTCCAGCGCCGTGCCCACCTGCCGGCCGCCCAGCATCCGCGGCCAGGCGGGCACCGGCGGCGGCTCGGCGCCGAACTCCATCACCACGCGGCG
>JACPDV010000169.1:0-11786 GCA_016183835.1 Armatimonadota bacterium | reverse complement strand
GATCGCAGACCCGCTCGACGTCGCCCAGGATGTGGCTCGAAAAGAGGATGGTGCGCCGCGGCCGCTGCACGATCTGAACCATCGACTCCAGGAAGTCGCGGCGCACCACCGAGTCGAGTCCGAGGGTCGGGTCGTCGAGAATCAGCAGCTCGGGGTCGGGCGCGACGGCCAAGGTCAACGACACCTGCGCGCGCTCGCCGTTGGACAGACGGCTCAGCTTGGCCCGGCGGCTGAGGCCGAAGTGGTCGAGGATCTGCTCCACAAGCCGGTCGTTCCAGCGCGCGTAGAAGGCGCGGGTGAAGTCGACCATCTCGCCGATGGTCATCCAACGGTAGAGCGGGTGGTTCTCGGCAATGTAGGCGATGCGTGCGCGCACCCCGGGCTCCAGCACCGCCGAGTCGTGGCCGAGCACCCGGGCCGAGCCGTAGTCCGGGCGCAGCAGGCCGAGGAGCATCTTGACCGTGGCGGCGGTCTCAATGGCGTAGTCCATCCCTGCCCCCTTTCAGTCGTCCGCCTCGCGCCACGCGTAGCTGACGAGCTGCCGCTCCACGGCGGACAGCACCTCTGCCGGCCCGAAGCCGAGCAGCACGGCCTCGGTGAGGAACGCACCCAGCGCCGCCTGAAGCCGCTCGCGGCGAAAGCGCTCCGCCAGTTCGACACGCGGCTCAGCGACGAACACGCCCAGCCCCGGCCGGGCATACACCAGCCCGGCCTGCTCCAGCTCGGCGTAGACGCGGGCGACGGTGTTCGGGTTGACCACCAGCTCGCGCGACAGCTCGCGGACCGACGGCAGGCGCTCGCCGGGCCGCAGCGCCCCCGTCGCCACCGCGGCACGAACCTGCTCGCCCAGTTGCTGGCCGAGCGGCTTCCGTCCCGCGGGATCCACCACGAACTGCATGATCGGTCGCTACTGTACCAGTTGAACTAGTACAGTGAGAACATTGTAGCGTGGCGGAGTGGGGTTGTCAAGAGGGATTCCGGGACGCGAGTGGAACGCCGGCCAGCGGAGTCGCGCAACAGGCCACCGGTAGGGGCGACCGGCAGGTCGCCCGGTGCGAGGAGCGGTTGGCGCCAGCACCAGAGCGGTCTGCCACTGCCGTGCAGTGGTCGCTGCCGCGGGCGACCTGCCGGTCGCCCCAACACGTACTCGCGCGTGGCGGCTGCCAACCAGGCGCGGCTGCGGTCACCCATTCAGCATCGCGAAGATCCGCAGCTCCCAGAGCAGCTCCTCCGACGTCCTCAGCAGCCCGCTCAACCGCGCTTCGGCTTGCCAGTCGGCCGTGTCGGCCGCCCCTTGCTCCGCGGTCACCTTGCCCAGCAGCTCGTCCACCTTCGGCTTCAGCCGCTGCCCGTCGCCCGCCGCCCCGGCCAGCAGCTTCGCCGTCTCGTCGCGGAACTTCGCCGCGTCGAAGTGCTGCACCACCGCCGGCCGGAAGTCCGTCGCCCGCAGCTCCGCCAGGTCCGCCGCCCCGTGCTGCTTGAGATACGCCTCCGCCTCGGCGTTCTTCAGCCCGGCGAGGTCATAGAACCCCAGCCGCGCCGTGCCCGCCTCCGGCCTGTAGTTGAGCGTGGTGCCCACCATGTAGCTGCCCAGGCTCACCGCGCCGCTCGTAAGGCCCTCGGGCGCCACCAGCGCCGCGCACGGCCCGTCGCCCTCGCCGCGTGCCACGTCGAAGATCGTGTCGTAGTAGTAGAGCCAGGCGTCCTCGGCCGGCACCAGCGCGAGTGTTCTGGTCTCCTTCTCGTCGGTCCGCGGCGTCATGCAGTGCCGGTCGCCGTCGCGGTGGTTGAACGTGGTGAAGTAGCTCGGGTAGCAGCGCAGCGTCACCGCCACCGAGTTGACCGTGGCCTCCGGCTTCGGCTTCCACTGCACGCAGCAGAGCACGTGGTTGCCGCCGGGGAGGAGCATCAGCCGCATCCCCACCACCGCATCTGGGTGGTTGAACAAGACCTGGAACGAGCCGCGCGCGCCAGTCTCGAGAGTCGCGGCCTCGATCACCCGGTAGCGCACGGCGTCCTTGCCGTTGATCGCGATGCCGATGAACCCGCCGGCGTAGAAGTTGCAGCGCGTCGGCTCGGGCATGCCGAAGTTGCCCTCCGAAGCGGGCCGCTCCTCGCCGTGGGACGGGTCGATGCAGCCGGTGTAAGCGAAGGCGTAGCGGATCTTCCCGTTGTCCAGCACGAGCTGCCGGGCCTGGATGGTGTGTCCACGGACGCACTCCCAGGTGCCCGGGTGCGTGCTCGGCCCGGAGTCGCGCACGCTCACCTCGGCGGCGCGGGCCAGCCCGGCGGCCAGCAGGAGCAGCAGAACCAGCAAGGTGCGCTTCATCGTGCTCCCTCCCCTCAGCGCAGGACGTAGTCGGCCGACCCGCTCTGCCCGCTGAACAGCTCGGTCGCCCGCACGCGCCAGGTGCCGTGCGCGTCGTTGTAGGCGATGGGGATGGTCAACTTCCCAGTGCCGCCACGGACGAGCAGCACTCGCTGCCCCCACTCGGTGACCTGGCCGCGCGGATCGAGCACCTCCACCCACACCGCGTGCGCCGCGCCGCTGGCCTTCGGCACGTCCAGAGTCACCGTCACGCCCAGCTCTCGGCCGAGCGGCGGCGACGGGCTCGACAGGCTCACCTTCGGCGCCGGAAGCCGGTACGGCAAGGCCGCGTAGAAGTTGGCCCTCCCCCACCGTAGCCTGGCATCCACCCGGTCGACGCGGCCCAGGTACTTGCCGGCGCGCACGTCGTAGAGATGCCGCGCGGCGGGGAGCTGGATCCGCGCGGGCACCGGCTCCCCTGCCAGCGTGCCGGAGCCCGGGTTGAACCAGGCGCACTGCATCTTCCGGTAGGTGCCGAACACCAGCGCGTCGCCGTTCCGCCAGACGCGGGTCTCGGCGTACGGCAGCGCGCCGCCCTTGGGCGCGGCGATGCCGACCGCCGACAGGGCGCCGCACGCTGCGAGCAGCTCGCCGGCCATCCGCCGCTCGGCGTCGGCCTCGGGCGAGTCGGTCGGGTTCACGAGCTGGAAGTTGAGCAGGATCGCCTGCCCGGCGCCCACCTTGTTGACCAGCAGGATGGGGAGGTCGCCCGCCTTGCCCGCCGCAGTTGCTGTGCCCGGTCGCACGTCGGGATCGAGCTTGGTCTTGCCCAGCCCCAGGTCGAGCGTCTTGCCGGCTACCGTGACGGTGCCGCTGAGCGCCGCCTCCACGCCCTTCCCGCGGCCGGCGCGCTGGATGCCGAACAGGTCGTCGAGGGTGCCCTTGTCGAGCGCCTTGCAGTGGCCGTCGAAGATCCCCGGCCGCACGTCGGCCAGCAGCGTGCCGCCCGCCTCCACGAAGCCGCGCATGGCCGCCGCCTCCGCGGGCGAGATGGCCTGGGCGGTGGGCAGGATCAGGACTCGGTACTCCTTGGTGTCCAGCGCGCCGGCGCGCAGCGTGGCGCTGGTGACGTAGCGGAAATCGAGCCCCAGCGACCAGAGCACCTCCGACCAGGCCAGGTGCGCGTGGTGCGGGTCGACGTAGGTGTTGCCGTTCTCGAGCTGCCCGGCGAGCGCGGAGGCCACCGAGTAGAAGAGGCCGATGCCGCTGTGCGCGGGCTGGGAGTTGAGGAGCAGGTCGCCGAGCCCCTGCCGGACGGGGCGCATCTCGCGACAGAGCTCCTCGGTGGCGGGCCAGAGGTCCATCGTCGGCCGGACGTAGCCGCGGTAGGTGCCGATGCCGTCCCACATCCACCACCAGATGCTGTCCATGCCCTTCATGACCATCCGCCAGGCGGCGTCGCTGAGGGCGTCGGCGGTCTTCGAGTAACCCATCCAGTTCGACCGCACGCGGTCGCGGGGGTAGATCGAGCGGACGAGGTCGTCGCCGATGCCGGGGTACGGCCCGTAGAACCGGTTGACGTCGCAGAGGGTGTCGTAGTCGTCGCCGAAGTCGCCGGTGCCCTCGAACCCGGTCAGGCCGAGCGGATCGAGCTTGCTGTACGCCTTGCCGAAGCGGCCGGAGAACTGCATCAGGTTGTAGCGGGCGAAGGCTTGCCGGTCGAACCAACGGGCGAACGCCGTGGTCCGCCTCGCCGTCTCCATCGCGTCCTTCTTGTCGAGGAGCTGCACCGCGTCGAACCCGGCGTAGTCGGTGGCCCACGAGGCGTTCAGCGCGGCGATGGTGCCGTACTGCTCCTGCAGCCAGGCACGGTAGGCGGCCAGGTCGCTGTCGCTGTTGTCGCAGCCCAGGGTGACGCCCTCGTCGCCGAGCGAGTAGACGAAGACGCCCAGCTCGCGGAGCTTCTGCTGGTTGTCGACGATCTTCTGCACGTACTGGTCCACCGCCGGCTCGTCGGTCCAGCCGACCGGCTTCATGTGGCCGTCGGGGTCCTTGTCGTCGAGGATCCGGGTGCTGTAGGGCACCAGCGAGATGTCCGAGGCGCGCAGGACTGCCGGCTGCGCGGTGGGCTCGGCGCCCATGCTGCCCAGCAGGCAGACCCCCATGCCCGCGGCCTTCATCTGCTTCCAGGCGTAGTAGCCGAGCACGTCGCGCGGGGTGTCCCACTGCACGAAGTTCATCTGTCCGTGGCGGCGCTTCGGCACGGTGAAGATCGCCTGCCGCATGTCCACCTCGACGCCGCCCACCAGCAGGGCGGCCTCCGCGCGCAGCTCGATGGTGGCGTTGGCGGTGGGGATGTAGGCGAACGGGCTGTTGGCGCGGTCCGGATCGGCTTTGAGGTCGAGCACGTGGATCACCCGGCCGTAGGAGTCGCGGATGCGAATCCGGAGCACGCTGCCCGCGGACGGGGTGCCCCGCATCGCAACCTGCCCGGTGATGGTATCGCCCACTTCGCAATACGACCTGTCGAGGGTCACCGAGTCGATCCCCTCGTCGCTCGTCACCACCAGCGTCCCCGCGCCGCAGGCCTCCGCGCCGGCCTTGCTGCGAGCGACCACGTCGAGGTAGTACTCGTCGGCGCGGAGCTTGGGCAGTGGCACGGTGAGCGTGGCGGGCTTGCCGATCGCGGGCGCCGCGGTCTGCTCAGGGAGCGGCGTGCGCAGGCCGTCTGCGGCGCGGCGGAGGGCCAGCGACACGGTCACCGGCACCGGCTCGCGCTCGGCGGAGGAGAGCACCACCTCGGCGGCGGCCTTCGCGTCGCGCTTGACCTCGAGCGGCTGGTTGCCGAGCACGGAGGTGAGCTGCACGCGGCTCTGTTTCCCGGCCGCCCACAGCGCGGTGCGGCCGACCAGCAGCATCCAGTAGTCGTAGTCGGTGAGCCCGCGCCAGGAGAACTCCCGGCTCGGCGTCAGGCCCCACGGCGCGTAGCGCAGCCAGGCGGCGCGGCCGTCGCGGAGCTTGTACGCCGCGACCCAGTCGGCGGCCGACTTGCCGTCCAGCCGCGGCAGGCCGGCGGTGAGCGCCTCGGGTGTGGGGGTGGTCTTGCGCGCGTCGCTGAGGTACTCACACGGCCCGCCGTTGATGTAGATCAGCCCGGCGCCCTTGACCACCTGAGCGAGGATCTCGTAACGCATGCGGGCGGAGAGCTGCTGGAAAGGGAACCCGGAGATGACGTAGAGCTGGTAGGGCTGCTCGAGCAGCCGCTCAGCGCGCTCCTCGCCCAGCTTGCCGCCGTGGAACGACCAGCCGCCGCCGCCGCTGGCGAAGTAGACGGCGTCGGCCTGGAGGTCGAAGCGCTGTCCGAGCTCCACGACCTCGCGGAGGCGGGTGCCGGGCTCGTCCCACTCGCCCCCGTAGCTGCCGGCGTAGAGGAAGAAGAGCGCCTTGATGGGCCCGGCCACGTGGCCGCGCGCCCAGTCCTGGTGCGGCGTGACCAGCGTGGTGGCGAGCGAGTGGTCCTCCTCCACCTCGGCGGGCGTGGTGGCGGCCCAGGCGGAGGCGAGGCAGCCCAGGAGCAGGGCGGCGGCGGTACGGTGCGACATGGTGGGAGCCCTCCCCAACGTGGGAGACGTTCGCCGGGCGGCGGGGCGGTCCTGCACCATCCGCGCGGCAAAACAGGGATGCGGCGGCGTTTGCGGCGAGCTACAATGGCGCTCGGGAGTGAGGCCATGCGCGCTCTGTACCGGTGGGGCTGGGGGTGCGTGCTCTTGACTCTGGCGGCGCCCGCGGCGCAGGCACAGTTCGGCGCAGCGGGCCAGCTCACGCCGGCCACGGTGGCCTGGGAGCAGGCCGCCAATCAGGTCTGGTGGCTCGACCCGCTGCTCGAGATGGAGCGCCTGCCGGTGGTGCAGTGGCCCATCGCCGCGCCCAAGGGCGACCTCCTGATGCTCAACACCCGCACCGGCGACGTGGCCTGGCAGGTGGAGCTGCAGGCACCCATCGAGTCGATGGCGGCGAGCGGCGAGTTCCTGGCGATCGCCACCTCGAAGGCGATCGGCGTGCTCAACGTCACCGACGGCAAGGTGGTCTGGGGGCAACCCATCGCGGCGGGCCTCGACCGCGGCTGGCGGAAGGAGCCGGACTTCCCCGAGCCCTACTGGGCCGGTGCGCCCCGCGAGCCGGTGCAGTGCGTGGGCGGCGGGCTGATGAGGGCAAGGTCCAGCGGTTCTATCCCTACGACGTGTTCTTCGGCCGCTGGCTGGCGGTGACGGCGGACAAGTTCGTCTTCCACGACGGGCACCGCGCGCTGGTGCGAGCGTTCCAGTTCGAATGACCGCCCGGCCGACAGACGACCTGCAGACCAAGTGATCCTTCACACTCCCGCCCGGATACGGCATCATACCGGTAGCTGGAGCGGGGAATGTGCGGCGGCCCGGCGCGCAAGCGCCGGGCTTCTGCGTTCTGGGCCTCCTACCGCCGCGCCGTCACCACCACTGTCTCGCCCGCGGGGCCCAGCCAGTGGGGCACGCCGGGGTACTTCGCCTCCAGGTACGCCGTGAACTTCAGCGGGTCCTCGCTGTTGCCGGTGAACATGTCGAAGTGCGTCGGCACCGCCAGGCCCACGGCCAGCGCACCCACCAGGTCCACCGCCTCGGCGAAGGAGAGGTTGCCCAGGCAGTTGCGCAGGTAGCGCTCGGAGTCACGGCCGTTGATGGGCACGAAGGCCACGTCGAGCGGCAGCAGCGCGCGGAGCCGCGACTGCAGGCCCTCCCACCACAGCGTGTCGCCGGAGTGGTACGCCCGCACGCCGTTGCCCTCCAGCACGTAGCCGAGGAACGGGAACAGCCCGTCCGGCGTCTCGTCGAGGAACTCGTGGCTGGCCCTCACCGCGGTGATGGTCACCCCCGCCACGGTCACCGTCTCGTCCGCGTTCATGCCGACCACCTGGTCCGGCGGCACACCCAGCGCCAGCATCCGCTCGCGCGCGGTCCGCGGCACGACGAACGACGCCCGGCTCACTTCCGCGATCTGCGGGATGGCCCACGGGTCGAGGTGGTCGCCGTGGTCGTGGGTGCAGAGGAAGAGGTCGAACCCGCCGCACTCCTCGGGCGTCAGCATGGGTGGCTTGGTGCGCCGCTCGTCGGGCTTCAAGTAGGCGTCGATGAAGACCTTCGCCGCGCCGAGTCGCAGAATGAAGCTGTGCTGGCCGAGCCACCAGAACGCCAGTTGGCCGGGCGGCAACGAGGTGGCCTCGACGGCGTCGAGAAGCTCCGCGCCGCGGCGGACGATGGCGTTGTGGTCCGGCATGTCGCTCTCCGGCCCGCCCAATCCGCCGCCGCGCCAGCCGTTCCTGCCTGCGGGAGACGCGCATGGCCCTGTGGAGCATCGTGGCGATGACGGCGTTGTCGATCGGCGGGGTGCGCGAGGTGAAAGACCTGGCCTACGTCACCGCCCCGCAAGTCGACCCCAAGCAGCACCTCGACGTCTACGTGCCCGAAGGCGAGGAGCCGGAGCACGGCTGGCCGGTGTTCGTCTTCCTCCACGGCGGCGGGTGGGTGATGGGCGACCGGTCGCTCTACGGCTACCTCGGCCGCGCCATCGCCGGCGCGGGGTTCCTCACGGTCTGCCCCAGCTACCGCCTCTCGCCGCAGGTGCGCCACCCGGAACACGCCAAAGATGCGGCCGCGGCGCTCAAGTGGGTGCAGGACCACATCGCCGAGTACGGCGGCGACCCGCAGCGCCTGGTAGTGGGCGGCCACAGCGCCGGCGGCCACCTCTGCTCGCTGGTCACCCTCGACCGCCACTACCTGACCGACATCGGCGGGGACCCGACCCTGATCCGCGGGGTGGCGGCGCTCTCCGGCGTCTACGACCTGCGCCGCATGGCGAAGATCCGGTTCCTCCGCGAGTCCATGATCCTGAAGGCCTTCGGCGACGACGAGGAGGCCTGGAAGGCGGCCTCGCCCGTGACCTGCGTCCGCGCGGACGCCCCGCCCTTCTGGCTCAACAACGCGGAGATGGACTTCGGTCTGGAGCGCGACGCGGTGGCGTTCGACGCGGCGCTGAAGGCGGCCGGGGTGGCGGTGGAGCGGACGGTCACGCGGGACACCAACCACATCAGCGAGATCACGCGGGTCGGGCAGGCCGGCGACCAGACCACCGAACGGCTGCTGGAGTTCCTCCGCCGGGTCACGGGCGGATGACGTCCTGATCGCGGACATCCACGACGTTGTCGCGGTCGGGGCTGGTGTTCACCACCACCATGCCGAGCGTCACGATCAGCGCGCACTTGAACTCGGGCATGACCGCGTGGAGCAGCGACACGATGCGGTCGTGGATCAGGTGGTAGGCCACCTCCGTGGCGGCCCACACCGGCTCGGCGTGGTCCAGCGCGTCGTCAATCCGCCCGGCCAGCATGCGCTCGAGGAGCCCCTGCTCGCAGTCGCGCTCGTGCAGCGCGGGCTCGTGCGGCGTGTGGCTCGCGCGCGCCGCCCGGAAGCGCCCGAACGCCTGCAGGAGCGCGCCGCAGCAGTTGGTCTCGGCGACCTTGCCGTCGCGCGAGAGCTTGCCCAGCACGCCCTGCTCCGACATCCCGACGTGCGCGCCGTAGACGATCATCGCGGCGCCGGCGTCGGGCACGTGATGGGCGTAGGCAGTCATGCCGGTGACGCCGCAGAACGGCACGCCCGCCAGACCGCCCAGCACGAACGGCCCGAGCAGCCGCTCCTGGAGCGGGAGCACCGCGTGGCTCACCTCGTCGCGGCAGAGACTCGTGGCGAGCAGGGTGCGGTCGAGCCGCGCATCCAGCTCGCGCAGCCGGTCGAGCTGCTCCCGCGCCACGTCGCGCGCGCGCCGGGCTCGGGGGTAGTAGCGTTGCACCTCGTCCGCGTAGGCCATGGCGGTCTCACTGATCCCCAAAACGTGCGCTTCCCGGCGTTCGGCACCAATCCTCTACACCGGCCGCCGCAGGAGAATCGTCCCCCGTGCGCCCTGGACATCGTGCGCCGACACCGTCACCGAGCAGACTCCCAATGCGGCGTGCTTACGGCTCCCCTCCACCCGCAGCTCGCCCGCTTCCACCTCCACCGCCACCGGCGGGAAGCCCATCGCCACCGCCACCACCTGCCGCCCGAACATCTCCAGCTCCACCCGCAGGCCGTCGGCCGACTCCCGCACGTCCAGCACGTTGTACGTCCCCTCGCGAAACACCACCGGCTCGATTGGCCCCGCCGCGGGGTCGAAGCGCAGGCTGGCGGCCCGGCCGTCCATCTTCACCCCCAGGAACGCGCGCGCGCCCTGCCGGCGATACCACACCACCCGCGCGCCCTCGCCCGATGCCCGCCCCAGGCGCACGTAGTCGCCCATGTCCACCACCACCGGCATGTCCCCCACCCCGGCCGCCACTTCCGCCGGCAGGCCGCTCAGGTCGAGCGCGAAGCCGTCGTCGGTCGCCGTGACTCGGCCGAACGTGCTGTACGCCCATTGCGCATGGCACTCGCGCACGTTGGCTGCCAACCTCTGACCCGCCACCTCGCCTACCGCCCGCAGGTGCTCCACCCAGCGCGCCACGGCCCGTCCGTTCTCCTCCGGGTGCGCCGCGAGCAGGTTCGGCCAGTGGACCCCCAGCACGCTCCCCTGCGTCATCACCTCCGTGGGCACGCTGTCGGCCGAGTCCCACGGCACGCCGCTGTGGCCACGGTCGATCACCAGCGCGCCGTGGTCGACGCCGCCGTCCGGCGCGGCCAGCGGCGAGCGCCGGTGCAGGCCGCTGTTCTGGAACGGCAGCGACACCAACTCGACCCCGGCGCCGGTCGCCAGCGCGCCGGTCGCGGTGGGATCGGCGTCGTCCCACTCGTAGCAGAAGGCGCACGGCACGAAGTGGAGCGGGAGGCGGTGCCCGTCGGCAGGCCCGAGGCCGTGTTGGTCGAGGAGCCCACGGAAGCAGTCGAGGTGGCCGCGCAGCACGTCCCAATCCCACTTGCGGCCGCGGCCGTCGAACCACTCGGCGCGGGTGCGGCCGTGCTCGTCCCAGTGCTCGTGGCCCACGCCGTGCAGCGCCAGCTCGAGGTGGGCGGAGCGCGTCCCGAAGACTTCGGCTGCCGCGTCGCTCCAGTCGCCGCGCAGAGAGGCGTTGTCCCACCGGTCGCGCTGCGCGGTCGTGGTCGGGTACCACCGGCAGAGGTTCTCCCGGTCCCATTCGCAGAGAATCGTGGCCGCCGAGGGACGGATGCCGAGCTGCTCGCCGAGGTCGGCGACCGCGGCGTAGTCGTCCGGCTCGAGAAGCCGACCGATGCCGGCGCGCCACGGCCCGTCCTGATCGGCGAGGCTCCAGCCCTCGCGCCAGCCGACATCGTCGATCACGAGTTGCACGGCGCGCGGGATGCCGACCTGCAGGGGCACGAGGACGCTCCGGGCGGCCGGCCGCCGCGGACCATGGTAACACCCCACCGGCTCAGGCCGCGATGCCGGCCGACCGGAATGCGCCGGCCACAAGCTCCAACGCCTCCGACAGGAGCGCCGTGTCCGGCCCCTCGACCTGGATCCGCGCCACCGCCTCGGTGCCACTGTAGCGCACCACCAGCCGCCCGTCGTCGTGGAGCATGCGCCGGGCCTCGGCGCTGGCCAGGGCCACGGCCGGCACCTCTTCCAGCGCCGGTTTGCGGCGAACCTCGAGGTTGAGCGTCTGCCGCGGCAGGAGCGGGATGGGCGCCACCAGCTCGCACAGCGGCCGGCCCGTCACCGCCATCACCCCCAGCACCTGCAGCCCGGTCAGCAGCGCGTCGTCGGTGCTCAGCAGCCGCCGCAGGATGGTGTGGCCCGAGGGCTCGCCGCCCAGGTCTGCGTCGTGATGCTTCATCATCTGCCACACGTTGCGGTCGCCCACTTCGGAGCGATGGAACTGGAGCCCCCGCCCCTCCAGCCAGCGTTCCAGCCCGCGGTTGGACAACACCGTCCCCACCACCCGGCCGCCGTTCAGCTCGCCCAGCCGGGCCAGCCGGTCGGCGATCAACCCCAGCACCCGGTCGCCGTCCACCACGTCCCCGAGCTCGTCCACCATCACCAGCCGGTCCCCATCGCCGTCGTGCGCCAGGCCGATCGCCCCGCCCGGGCGCAGCGCCGCCTCGCGCACCGCCTCGGGGTGGAGCGACCCGCAGCCCTCGTTGATCCGCAGCCCATCGCCCTCGGTGTGCGTCGTCACCACCTCGGCGCCGAGCCGCACCAGCGCCGCCGGCGTGCTCACCCCGGTCGCCCCGTGGGCGCAGTCCACCACCACCTTCAGCCCGTCCAGCCGCACGCCCGGCGGCAGCGTGCCAACCGCGAAGTCGACGTACTCCATCACCGCCGCGGGCCGCACGCTCGCCCGCCCCGCCGGCTTCTCCGCGCGCGGCACGTCCTCTCGGAAGCGTTGCTCGATCCGTCGCTCCGCCGCCACCGTGAGCTTCTCACCGCCCCGCCCGAAGAGCTTGAAACCGTTCTC